>JAIXRX010000037.1 GCA_027485005.1 Alphaproteobacteria bacterium | reverse complement strand
GCATCACTTAAATCCCATTGAAGCGGAAAACGGCAAAGACGGCTTGCGCTTGCTGACATCGCAGCGTCCCGAGGTGATTATTCTGGATCTTGGCTTGCCGGATATGGACGGCATCGAGATCATCCGACAAGTGCGCGAATGGAGCCAGATTCCAATCATTGTGTTGTCGGCGCGTGGGCAGGAGCAAGACAAAATCACGGCGCTGGAACTAGGTGCTGACGATTATCTAACCAAGCCTTTCGCCGCTGGTGAATTAATCGCCCGTATCCAAGTGGCGCGCCGTCACGCGAGTCGGCTAAAGGAAACGGGCGCGTCATTTTATGAGTTTGATCATTTGAAAGTGGATTTAGCAGCGCGTGTGGTCTCGCTGGATAGTGAGGAAGTGCACCTGACGCCGATTGAATATAAACTCCTCAGCGTGTTGGTGAAAAATGCAGGAAAAGTCATTACGCATGCGCAGCTTTTGCGTGAGGTGTGGGGCAAACATAATGCACAGAACAACAACTATCTGCGCATTCATACGCAACATTTACGTGAGAAGCTAAAGGACGATGCGCTCAATCCTCGTTTTATTATGACGGAGCCAGGCATCGGCTATCGCTTCCGAGAAGGAAAGTAGTCCTAAGCTTAAAAATGGTCATGTTTCTTCTTATGAAGAAAAAGGGCTATATTGGTGAAAGTTGAGCCCAAAGTATGGTTCATGAGTATTGAAAGTTTTGCCAAGGTGCTTTCAAGGAAGAACCGTATGCTCTTAGGGGTAATTGCAGAAGCAGATGATTTACGCTGACAGAGTTGGCGGTGAAAAGCTGAGAACTATTGTAACTGCTGTTGCATGAATTGCATTGCTACTTGGAAAGGGGCGACATCTCTTGTGATTTTGCCAAGAAGTGCTGCTCCTAACCACAGCTGATAAAGTTGTTCCGCAATAGCGACTGGTGAATCTTTACAATGGATCGAACCATCGGTAATGCCGCGCTCCACCATTGTCGCCAACCGCGCAACGACATCATTTGTTCCCTTAAGCAGCGTAATGCGCATTGGCTCTGATAGATCTGATACTTCCGCAGCCAGCTTTACAATCAGACAATAGCGCGATGCATCGTAGCCAAGTTGACCCGGTCCCCAACTAGCAAAATACTGTTGCAACATAGCGCTGCCGGTTAAATCAAGTCGTGCGAGCAATGCATCAATATCTGCCAAGTAATTCTCGAAGTAACGCTGCAAGAGTGCTTCTCCGAAATGTTCTTTTGATGAAAAGTAATGATAGAACGAACCTTTAGGTACCGACGCGGCATGCAATATTTCGCTCAACCCAACAGCAGAAAAGCCTTTGACGCGCATGATTGTATCTGCCGTCTCAAGGATGTGATTGCGGGTATCAAGAGATTCAGAAGACTTGGTTTTCATTTTAACATCCTGAATTATGTATCTAATGCTTTACATATTAATATCATAAAATAGACCGGTCGTCTATATTGCTTGACAGAAATTAGACGACTGGTCTATTAGTATCTTATCTAACAACAGGAGCCTTTATGAACCTACACGTTACCAAAGAAGCCAATATCGAACATTCTTCATTGTTTGAACCACTTCGAATCGGGGCAATGACATTACCTAACCGTATTTTTATGGCACCGCTGACACGGTCGCGCTCTGTTGCGCCAGAACATACGCAAACTCCGCTGCATGCCATATATTATGCGCAGCGCGCTTCTGCTGGTCTTATTATCTCTGAGGCTACTCAGATAAGCGCACAGGGCCAAGGCTATGCTTGGACGCCTGGCATCTTCACCGACGCACAAGTGGAAAGTTGGAAGCCGGTAACAGACGCTATTCATAAAGCAGGCGGTCATGTCTTCAGCCAGCTTTGGCATGTTGGAGCTGTCTCGCACAACGTGTTTCAGCCCGATGGTAAAGCCCCAGTTTCATCAAGTGTATGGACGCCGCAAGGGCAGGCCTTTGTCGGTGATTACCACCCAAATGGGCCACTTGTTCCACACCCAGAAGCACGTGCGTTGACAAAGCACGAGATCAAAGAGATTATCGAAGATTACCAGCATGCTGCGAAAAATGCTCTGCGCGCAGGGTTTGACGGTATCGAGTTCCACGCCGCTAATGGTTATTTGATTGATCAGTTTCTTCGCGATTCCGTGAATAAACGCACCGATGAATATGGTGGCTCAATAGAAAATCGCTTGCGACTACTAAATGAAGTAGTGGATGCTCTATTACAAGTAGTGCCCGCATCAAAAATCGGTGTACGCCTAACACCGATGGGCGGTGCAGGTGGAAGCTATGACAGCAATCCTGAAGCTGTCTACACGGCTGCAGTAAAAGCACTGACTGGTCGCGGGCTTGCCTACCTGCATGTGGTTAGACCCAATACACATGGCGGTGGCGGTGATGATGCGGCTTTTGCGCATCGTATTATGGCGCAAATGAAAGCAGCATTCGATGGCCCCTTCATCGCCAACGGTGAATTTTCTGCCGAGGAGGCAGCAGAGTGGGTTGCAGGTGGCAAAGCAGACGCCATCTCGTTTGGCCGTAGTTTTCTTGCAAACCCAGATCTGCCTGCGCGTATTGCCGCCAATGGCCCATATAATGAGCCGAGACGTGAAACCTTCTATGGTGGCACAGCGGTAGGTTATACCGATTATCCAACGCTTGATGTAAACAACTAAAAAAGACCAGAAGGAAATATTCTATGAAGACCGTCAAAGCCTATGCTGCATTTAAGTCTGGTGAATTACTACAACCATATGAATATACTTTGGGTGATTTAGGTCCGGAGCAAGTGGATGTTAAAGTTGAGTATTGTGGCATCTGTCACTCTGATCTTAGCATGATTAACAATGACTGGGGTGTCAGTTCTTATCCGCTTGTGCCTGGTCATGAAATCATCGGGATTGTTGAAGCGGTTGGTGAGAGGGTATCAACCATTAAAGTCGGCCAGCGCGTTGGTATTGGGTGGTTCAGCGGCAGCTGCATGTACTGTAGCCATTGTATGTCTGGTGATCACAACTTATGCCGCACAGCGGAGCAAACTATCGTAGGCCGCCATGGTGGATTCTCTGATCGTGTGCGCACCAGCGTTGAGTGGGCCATACCACTTCCTGACGCGCTAGATGCCGAAAAGGCGGGGCCACTCTTTTGTGGTGGGGCCACTGTGTTTAACCCTATCGTGCAGCACAATATCCGTCCAACGGATCGGGTTGGTGTCATTGGTATTGGCGGTCTTGGCCATCTTGCATTGCAGTTTCTGAACAAATGGGGTTGTGAAGTGACGGCTTTCACCTCATCTGCATCCAAGTCGGAAGAAGCATTGCAATTAGGAGCACATCACGCCGTTAGCTCGAAAGATAATGCGGCACTTGAGAAAGTTTCCGGTTCCTTTGATTTCATTCTTAACACTGTTAATGTTAGTCTGAATTGGGATGCTTACATCAGTGCACTTAAACCACGCGGAATTTTTCATACGGTAGGAGCTGTGCCAGATCCAATCCCTTTGCGTGCATTTGACTTAATTGCAAGCCAGCGAACAGTTTCTGGTTCGCCTGTCGCAAGCCCAGAAATCACACGTCAGATGGTGGATTTCAGCAGCCGCCACAACATTGCTCCTGT
>JAIXRX010000177.1 GCA_027485005.1 Alphaproteobacteria bacterium | reverse complement strand
CTTTGTTATGAATTAAGAAAACCATTTGATAAGATGCTCAATCAAGCTGATTGTATCAAATGGCGGAAGCTGTGAGATTCGAACTCACGGAGGAGTTGCCCCCTCGGCAGTTTTCAAGAGTGATTTTCGTGATTCTTTACAATATCTTACAATACACTACGACAATAAATTCAACAGCCTGCCGATGCAAGTCTTTTGTGCGCGTTCGCCCAATGTTGCCGGTATTTGACAGCAAGTGTCCCACCACTGTCCCATACGGGACATTTCGGGACAGTTGGTTTGAATGCCAAATATGCGGTTTGAGTGTAGAAACTTGGCGGGGCGCACCTACCGACTTCGACATTGTGAATACCGTCGCGGTTTTGCGCTCGCTATGCTTGCGGGTGACATGGCCGCATAGTGCGTTTATGATGCCTGCATGAAATGTGAAAAACTCACCTGCCTGCTTACCACCCAAGCGTCACGTTGGACGATTTTCATTCGTCTGGCGCTGGCAGGTGTGTTCATCCCGGAAGGCATACAGAAGCTAATCTACCCTGAAATCCTCGGCACAGGGCGTTTCATTAAAATGGGCATTCCCTATCCTGAATTGACAGGTCCCTTTGTCGGTTGGGTGGAAATCATCTGCGGGTCACTTATCCTGCTGGGGCTGTTCACGCGCTTTGCTGCCGTGCCGCTGATTATCACGATGCTGGTAGCGATCACGGCGACCAAAATCCCGGTATGGATGGGGCATGATTGGGTGGTGACGGAAAACATCACCTTCTATGTGCGGGAACTGAAACGCTATGGCTTCTGGAGCTTCATGCACGAAACCCGGCTGGATTGGGCAATGCTCATGGGGGCGGGTTATATGCTGGCCGTGGGTGGTGGCCGATGGTCGCTGGATAAGCGGCTCACGCGGGAATCACCAGCCAGCCTGTAATACCGCAGGCGAGTATCACGCCCGGAATCGCCCATTTGCTTTTGATGAGATAAAACGCGGCCAATGCAGCGGCAAATAGCAATGCCTGCTGCCAGCCGATGATGACGCTTTGAAATATCTGTAGCGCGGTGATGGCAAGAAGCCCCACCACGGCGGCGGAGATACCATCCAGCGCGCCATGCAGCGCCTTGTTTTCGATGATACGCTCCAGCTGGTTATGCCCGAGCAGCGTAAACGCAAAGGCAGGTGCGAAGATGCCGAGTGTCATCAGCAGCGCCCCGGTGAATCCATCCGCAGCAAAGCCGAGGAACGTGCCGAAGATAATCAGCGGCGCAGGAATCACGCTGCCCAGCGCGATACCGTCGAGGAACACCTGCTGGGTGATCGCGGGGTAATGGCCAACCATGCTGCTTTGCAGGAAGGGAATCGCCGTGTACGCGCCGCCAAAGGAGAGTAACCCGGCCTTCAGGCCTTCGATAAGCAAGTTACCCGTACCACCCGTGCTGATGATGCCAGATACGGGGAACATTAGGCCAATGGCGATAGCAGTAGCGATTAAGGCCGCGCCAGTAATGGCGGCAGCGCGGCGGCGACCGGCAGACCACAGCGCCTGCCATGCGGCGCATACGATGAATACCAACAGGAAATGCACACCCAGCAGCGTGAGTGCCACGGCAGCAAGCGCGGCCACCCAATGCGATTTGTCCACCAGCACCTGCGTCCCGATTCGGTGCGCGGCGCGAACGATCATCGCGGTGACGGCAGGCGCAACACCACCAAACAGAGGCAGCAGCGCCGCAGCGCCATAATGCTGATAGCCCCACGCAAGGAGCAGCATGAGCAACAGCCCCGGCAGCATGAAGCCGAGCCCCGCAAGGAATCCGCCCCAGCGACCAGCGCGGATCATGCCGAAATAGACGCAAAGCTCATGCGCCTCCGGTCCCGGCAGCGCTTGATACACCGCGAGCGTGCGACGGAATTTCTCCGGCGTAATCCAGCCCCGGCGCTCCACCAACTCGTCGCGGATCATGGCAATCTGCGCGACGGGTCCGCCCCACGCCAGCAGGCCGAAACGAAGAAAGGTCAGGAAGATGGAGATGTAGCTATCCTGTTTCATGCGGAGAACCGGCCACGGGTTTTGTTGGCAAAGGCTACCAGCGACAGCATCACCGGCACTTCGACCAGCACGCCGACTACCGTGGCCAGCGCCGCGCCGGAGTTAAGCCCGAACAGGCTGATGGCTACCGCAACCGCCAGCTCGAAGAAGTTGGACGTGCCGATGAGCGCGGCGGGTGCTGCGATGGTAAACGGCACGCGCCAGAGATATGCCCAAGCATAAGCGATGAAGAAAATGCCATAGCTCTGAATGATGAGCGGCACGGCAATGAGGCCGATGACCAGTGGCTTATCCAGAATCGTCTGCGCCTGAAATCCGAACAGCAACACCACGGTAGCGAGCAAGCCGATGATAGAGAACGGCTTTAATTTGGCAGTAAACGACGCAATGCGTTGCACGTTACCGGCACCATCCAGCTTTTTACGGGTGACATATCCGGCGGCCAGAGGAATCAGCACATAGAGGATGGTGGAAAGGAGTAATGTTTCCCATGGCACGATAATATCCGTCACGCCCAGCAGAAGCGCGGCAATAGGCGCGAAGGCGAAGATCATAATGATGTCGTTTATCGACACCTGCACCAGCGTGTAGTTGGCATCACCACGCACCATCTGGCTCCAGACGAACACCATCGCCGTGCAGGGCGCAACGCCGAGCAGAATCATCCCCGCGATGTATTCCTTGGCCGTTTCGGGGGCGACCAGCCCAGCGAATACATGCTCGAAAAACAACACGCCGAGGGCTGCCATGGTGAACGGCTTCACCAGCCAGTTAATGACCAGCGTGATACAGAGTCCCTTTGGCTTGCGGCCAACATCCTTGATACTGGCGAAATCGACGCTCACCATCATCGGGTAGATCATTACCCATATCAACACCGCCACCACGAGATTCACGCTGGCATATTCCATTGCGGCGATGGTTTGGAAAATGGAAGGCACTACCACACCAAGGCTAACACCGGCAGCGATGCACAGCGCAACCCATAAAGAAAGGTAACGCTCGAAATAACCGAGGGGGGAATTGCTCATCATGTGCCTGTATCGGAGAGTTGTTGAGAGGATGGGCTCAGCATAGCTTCAATTTCTTTCGCTGTTTCTTTTGCCGAGCGCATGACGCCGACCAGCGTGGCGGAGGCGTAACCCACCCAATCGCCGTAACCTATCAGCCATAGGCGGGGCTCTTTGATAGCATGCGTGCCGTTCACCTGAACCTTGCCATCCGGCTCGACCACGCCCAGTGAGGTCAGATGTTCCAGCGCAGGGCGAAATCCCGTACACCAGATAACGGCATCGTACTGAAGATGCGCGCCGTCCGGCCAGACAACGCCATCTTCAACGAAACGTGCAAAAGGCCGAACTGATTCCAATGCATTCCGCTCACGCGCTTCCCGTACGGGTGCGACCATCACAATATCGCCAAGCCCGCCGACGGGAATATCGACCGTGCGGCCTTCCTGATGCGCTTTCCAGCGCTGCGTGGCACGTTCAAAAAGCACGCGTCCATCCACATCATCCGGCAGGAAAACAGGTGGTTCGGTTGTCACCCATGTGGTGCGCGCCACGGCGGAAAGCTCTGCCACTATCTGCGCGCCGGAGTTGCCGCCGCCCACGATTAGGACTCTCTTGTTTTTGTATGGGCTCGGTTCCTGATAATGCGCTGAGTGAATTTGCTCGCCTTTAAACAGCTCGCGTTCGGGATAATCGGGAATATAAGGATGCGTCCATGTCCCCGTCGCGCTTACCACGGCGCGTGCTTTCCATGCGCCTTGATCGGTATGGACGGTAAGGCTGTCAGGCGCGCTTTCGACCGCCTGCACCACGACCGGACGCTTGATGTCAAATTGGTAGTGCTGCTCATAGTCGGTGAGATAGTGGATGATTTCTCCGCGCGATGGATACTCGCCTTCTGTTGCTGGCATCATGCGCCCCGGAAGCGAACTCCATGACGCGGGGGAAAACAGATGCAGCGATTCCCAGCCATGCACCCACGCGCCACCCGGCGTATTGCCCGCATCCAGAATAACCACCCGTAGCTGCAAGTGCCGAAGGAAATAAGCCGTCGCCAGCGCCGCCTGACCACCGCCGATAATGACAACATCTGCTTGGTTTTCTGCCTGTTCTGATGCGGCTTGCATGAACATGCTCACACTCTGCCAATGGCGTTGAGCTTCTGGCGAAGCTCTTCCTTGTCCAATTGCTCCAGCGGCAAATGCAGGAAGGCTTTTACACGTTTCTCAAGCATAGTGAATACGCGGTCAAATTCAGCTTCTATCTCGGCTTGCGTGCCTTGGAAATGTGCCGGGTCTGGCACGCCCCAATGTGCCTTGATAGGTGCGCCGGAGAAAATCGGGCAAGTTTCGCCAGCGGCGTTGTCACAGACGGTAATTAGGATGTCGATGGGCTGGTCTTTGAACTCATCCCAAGACTTGCTGCGATAGCCTTGGTCATTCATGCCGTGGCGCTTGAGTGTGGTAAGGCTCATCGGGTGAACATTGCCCGTCGGCGAACTACCGGCGCTGAAGGCGAGGATTTTGTCTTTGCCGTAGTGGTTAAGCAACCCTTCGGCCATCACGCTACGGCAGGAGTTACCGGTGCAGAGAACAAATACACGCTTCATCAGCAGCACCCGCTTTTAGGAGCGCAGCTGGAAGTGGCTTTGGCTGGCATTTCCTTTGGAGGAATCCCGCAGGCATCCTGCGCCAGACATGCAGTTTGCTTGGTGGCGAGAATGAAGTCCGTGCCATCAAACTCCAGATCGAATTTACCAATCGTATCCTGCTGATACTCCACTTCGATATTCAATTCCTCGGCGTCACCCAGCACTTTCTTGGAAAGATTGAGGATGTGCAGAAATTTCTGCGGGGCAAGGCGGTGGTCGTAGTCACCTGCTTCCCATAGCTGGAAATTGACGACCGTTTCTTTGCGCTCCACTCCGCCGCAATCGATGAAGTGCTTCGTGACCAACCCCACCTCGGTGACATGGAAATGTTGCGGCACCGCTGACCCATCGGGCAGCTTGAAATTCACGGCAGGTAATCCTGCGAGTGCTTGCTTCACATCTGAAAGTTTCATGATTTTTTCCTTTTGGTTTTCGGGTTAGTTCGCGGCTTGCAATCCGCATCGCAGTTTTCCTCACGAATGCAGCAGTTTTCGCGCAGGTACGCCAGCAAGCCTTCCATCGCATCACAATTCGCGGCGTAGATGACCGAGCGGCCTTGCTTGCGGGAAGTCACCAGCCCAGCATGACTTAAATGCGACAAATGAAACGATAACGTGTTGTGCGGGATGTCGAGCTGATCGCTCAACGTCCCCGCCGCCGTGCCACCGCGCCCATATTCAATAAGCAGCTTAAACACCCGCAGGCGGGTTTCCTGCGAGAGCGCGGATAACGCGATGATGGCGGTGTCAAGGTTCATATGTCAATCATAGTGGACACGTTTAATATGTCAATGACTATGGACATATTTGCTTACACTTGAGGCTTGACCGCAGCTGCACATGTCTTATCCGATAGAGAATGAGACATGACATTTACAGCACCCACCTGTTACGCCATCTGCGCCTGACCATCGGGCGTAATATCCACGAGCGCCGCAGCGCGCGAAAGCTGACGCTACGCAAACTGGCTAAACTCACCGGCATCTCCGAAAGCCTGCTCGATCAATACGAACTCGGCAAAAACGAAATCGCCCTGGATGAGATGTTGAAAATCGCCTGCGCGCTGCGCGTGCCGGTAACGGAGCTGATGCAGGCATGAGCAAAGAAGCTGCCGAAACTCTGCTATTCGAGCGCGAAAAACTCTACGAGGAAATATGGGCAGAACCCATGATGCAGGTGGCGAAGCGCTACGGCATCTCCGATGTCGGCCTCGCCAAAATCTGCAAGAAGATGAGTATTCCGCGTCCACCGCGCGGGTATTGGACAAAGAAATCCTACGGTGTGAGCACTAGAAAAGAGCATCTGCGCCCGGCCACCGTCCAGACGCAAACTGTTGCCGTGGTGGAGCGCGACACCAAGCACCTGGCAACCATTAACGACCAACGCCGCATCCAAGCCCCCGAATTTGCCACCGAGCGCCAGAAAATACGCCGCCTGAAGATCGCCCTACGCGACATGGAAATTGCCCGCCGTACGCGCCTATATCTGGAGGCGATGCAGGCATTGCCGAGCGCCGCCGAACCAGAACAGGCTCAGTGGCTTGCATGGGTGGCGCAATATGCCGACCATCTCGATCCGACGGTGGATTTTACTATGGCGGGTGTTAAAGCCGGGAAAAGTTCAGCCCCGGTCTATAAATTCACGGCGCAGGGGTTTGTGGATGATTGAGCCGATAAAACTAACAAGAAAACTAACAAGAAAAGTAGCAAGAAAATCTGAGCCAAGAATGAGCCGAAGGCTTACAAAAAACTAAATAGGGGCAATACGATGCACAACATGGCGTATGAATATGAGCCGTATCTTGGTCAGGATGATAAAGATATTCCCTGCTTCCGCATCTATTCGGATTGCGAGCCCATCGCGGAAACGAATGAGAATCAGCCGATAGAAGTGCAGGAAAAGGCAGCGCGGCTGCTAGTCGCCAGTTATGATTTGGTCGATGGGTTGCGTCAGGCCGTCTATGCGCTGAAGAGCCATGAATCATTCGAGTTGGGCGCTGGCGATACCAGCCACGCATTAGCCGATAAATTGAACCGCTTATTGCTGGCAGTGTAAACCGAAATAAGACACGCCAAAGCTTGCATCTCTAGGCTAAGACAGGGCTTGAGATTGACATTTAGAAAAATGGTGCAAAATACACCACTGTCTTCTATGCTAACCGCACTTGAGGAGACAAGTAATGGCAACAAAGCACAAAAAAACCGTTCGCTCATCGGTGATTTTACCGGAAGAACAATATCGAAAAGTCGAAACCATTGCGGAAGCCAATGATGTTTCTGTTGCTTGGGTAATTAGGCTTGCGATTGCGGAATTGCTTAATAAGCCAGAAGCTATTGCCAACTTAAAATTGAAACGAAAATAGTATGGCAAAAGCACCCTCAAAAAAGAAAACCGACACGACTACCGAACTTGAGCAAAAGCTATGGGCGGCGGCTGATAAAATGCGTGGCCATATGGACCCGGCAGAATATAAGCACATTGCACTTGGCCTTATATTCCTCAAATATATTTCCGATGCCTTTGAAGAAAAATACGAGCTTATCAAAAAAGACGGCGGTGAGCCGGAAGATAGAGATGAATATATTGCCGATAATATTTTTTGGGTTCCCGCAAAAGCGCGTTGGTCTTTAATTCGCGGTCAGGCGAAGGCTCCTACTATCGGCAAAGTAATTGATGAGGCGATGCACTCAATCGAAGTTGAGAACACAGAATTAAAAGGTGTGCTGCCGCAGAATTATGCTCGACAAGGCCTAGACAAACAACGCCTTGGTGAATTGATTGATCTCATCAGCTCCATCGGGATGGGCGATAGCTTAAGCCGCAGCAAAGATATTTTAGGTCAGACCTATGAGTATTTTCTCAATCGTTTCGCAAGCGCTGAGGGAAAAGGTGGTGGGGAATTTTATACCCCACAATCAGTTGTTGGGTTGCTGGTTGAGATGCTGGAGCCCTATAAAGGTCGAGTTTATGACCCGTGCTGTGGGTCCGGCGGAATGTTCGTGCAGTCGGAAAAATTTGTCGAAGAGCACGACGGAAAACGTGATGATATTTCTGTTTACGGGCAGGAATCAAATCACACCACATGGCGTTTATGCCGCATGAATTTGGCCATTCGTGGCATTTCATGCAATATTGGCTCTACCAACGCGGATACCTTCCATAACGATCTGCATAAGGATTTGCAGGCGGATTATGTTTTGGCCAACCCACCCTTCAATATCTCTGATTGGGGCGGTGAACGCTTGAAGGATGATGTGCGCTGGAAGTACGGCGTGCCGCCCGCAAATAACGCGAACTTCGCGTGGTTGCAGCATATTATGCACCACCTGCGCCCCAATGGCGTTGCGGGTGTGGTGCTGGCCAATGGATCCATGAGCTCCAATACCAGCGGCGAAGGCGAAATTCGTCAAAAGATGGTGGAAGGCGATTGGGTTGATTGCATGGTAGCGTTGCCGGGGCAGCTTTTCTATTCCACGCAAATACCGGTCTGTTTGTGGTTCTTATCCAAGGGACGCAACAACGGCTTAGTCGCTAAAGGAAAATTGCGCGACCGTCGCGGTGAAATTCTTTTCATCGACGCGCGTAAGCTTGGCCACATGGTTGATCGCACGCGCAGGGAATTTGATCCTCAAAAAGACATTAAATATATCGCGGATGCCTATCACGCATGGCGTGGAGAGAAAGTAACGCATGAAGCTTTTAAAAAGGGCTATCAAGACATTGCCGGATTCTGCAAATCCGCAAAGCTAAAGGATGTCCAAGGGCATGGCTTTGTTCTTACGCCGGGTAGATATGTAGGCACGGAAGAATTGGAAGATGATGCCGAATCTTTTGAAGAAAAAATGAAGCGCCTAACATCCCAGCTTGAACAGCAAATGTCGCAATCACAGACACTCGATAACGAGATTAAAAAGCAGCTAGCTAAGGTGGGGTATAAGTTATGAGCGAAGAGTTAAGTTTAGAGCCTCTGGAAAAGGCAATTGTGCAGTTATCAAAAGGGCTGGATGTCGCACAAAATGAACCCGCAAACGAACTGTACCGCGATGGCGTTATCCAACGCTTCGAATATACGATGGATTTGGCTTGGAAACTGATCCAGCGATATTTGAAAATCATTGCTCAGGTCGATGAGTCGGTGATCCGCACCAAAAAAGATATATTCAGGGAAGCTGCGCGCCTAAAAATTATTGCTGATGCGGAAAAATGGATAGGTCATTACGAGGCAAGAAACGAAACTTCCCATACCTATAACCCTGAAACCGCAAAGACTGTGTTTGAGCGTGCGGGGTTGTTTTTGCCAGATGCAAAAAAACTGCTGGAGGCGCTACGGGATGCAAATTGATGTTCGTCCAGATCACCTCGAGCTCATAAAGAACGCGTTGAAATTGCATGTTCCTGATCGTCAGGTCGTGGCGTTTGGTTCGCGGGTGAAATGGACGGCGCGGGATACATCCGATCTAGATATATGTGTAATGGGTGAGGAAAAGATTCCCTTTGAAACGCTAGCTGCCCTACGAGATGAGCTAAGCAATTCCAACTTGCCGTACAAAGTTGATGTGGTGGACTGGGCGAGCATTAAATCGGATTTTAGAAAAATTATTGAGCAGCGAAATGAGGTCATTAAATCGCCGGAAGATAAGGGGTGGAGCTATCGGCGGCTTTCTGATGCGGCATTGATAAACCCTACGGTCAAGCTTGCAAAAGAAACCGTTTATCCATTCGTGGACATGGCGGCGATTGAGCCCGGCAGAAAGTTTGTTGAGGCCTCCGAGCAAAGACCGTACTCGGGTGGCGGGGCAAAATTTACGCATGGTGATACGTTATTAGCCCGAATCACCCCATGCCTAGAGAATGGCAAAATTGCTATGTTTAGGGGCGAAAATGACGCAGACGTAGCGCATGGCTCGACAGAGTTTATTGTTTTTCGCGGGCGTCCTGAAGTTAGCGATAACGAATTCATATACTATCTGGTGACTTCACCAGAAGTGCGTACTTTTGCCATCAATCAAATGACGGGATCATCAGGGAGGCAGCGTGTTCCCACATCTGCATTTGATCATATTACAGTCGGGCTGCCGCCATTGTCTGAGCAGCGCGCGATTGCAGAGCTGCTAAAGAATTTAGATGCTAAAATTGATATAAACACGCAGATGAATCTATCTTTGCAAGAATTCGCATCAAACCTTTTTAAGGCATGGTTCATCGATTTTGACCCAATTTTTGCAAATATGAATAAGGAAAATAAGACGCTATTTCCGAAAGAAATATTAAAGTTATTTCCAAATACCATTGAGGATGGACTTCCAACAAGCTGGGTATGGAAAGACGTGTATTCTTGCGCAGATTTCATTAACGGAGCTGCCTACAAAAATATGCATTTCACGAACGCAGAAGATGCGCTTCCAGTAATAAAAATTGCCGAATTAAAAAATGGTGTAGGAAATGGAACTAAATATACAAATACTCGGCTTGGAGAGAAGTATCTTATAGATACAGGAGAGATCCTTTTTTCATGGTCGGGTAGTCCCGATACGTCCATTGATACTTTTATTTGGGTTGGTGGCAAGGGATGGCTGAATCAGCATATATTTAGAGTTCTTACAAAGAATGATACTCAACGCTGTTTTGTTTACTTTTTGCTGCGTAGCTTAAAGCAAACATTCATTGAAATTGCACGGAATAAACAGACAACCGGTTTGGGACATGTGACTGTAAAAGATTTGAAATTCCTTAAAATCGCTTTTCCTCCCCCCAAAGTATTGGAAGCATTTTGCAATGTCGCAAATCCGATATTGGGACAAATACAGCGAAATCTGGAGCAGAATTATATATTAAGCGAGTTGCGGGATAATTTGATTTCTAAGCTCATTTCTGGAGAGTTGCGTGTGGATGCTGCATCCAAAATTAGGGAGGCGGTATGAGTAAAGCAATGACGCCAGAGCAAATCGCTCGTTTCTATAGTGGCATTCCTTACGTTTACTGTGTGCGGGCTGAGTTTGGCACATATACCGAGCACTTTGTTAAGGGCGGCTATGTCGCCATTGGTTATGGCATGAGCGGCGATCTTTCACAGGTAACAACCCGTGAAGAGCTCGCTGCGCTATATCGCGCCGCGCATCCTGACCAAACCAGCAATATCGTCGTTGGTCAGCAGGTGGGACAAATCTCTCGTTTTTTGCTGGAGATTAAAGCAGGCGATTATGTCATCACACCGGCAGCAGATACGGAATGGTTGCATTACGGCGTTATGGCCGACGATACATCCTATTATCATCATGCAGGTGACGACGGTTGCCCATACCGCCAGCGGCGTAAAGTGAATTGGTCACCCGACCGCTTGCGCCGGAGCGATTTTTCTGTGCCGTTCCAAAATACCATCCGTTCCTCACTTACCGTTTTTGCAGTTTCACAGCGTGATGAATTCCTAGAGAAAATCGGCAAGCAAGCACCGGGAGAGCGTAAGGCAGCGGCTGTGTACGATCCGCACCGGGTAGTACTTGAGCAGGTGTTAGAACTTGATGACAAGGAATTTGAAATCCTCATAACCCATCTTTTAACCGCACTGGGTTTTGAAGGCTCCGAGCATACAGGCAAGGTTCATGATGGCGGCGTTGATGCGACGGGTGAACTGAACGTGGCCAACCTAGCGAAGGTCAGGGTTTTCGTACAAGCAAAACGCTATAAATTAGGCACAAAAATTACCGCCAATGTGGTCAAAGATTTGCGTAAATCTATCCCGCGCGACGGGCAAGGTGCGTTTATTACTACCGCCGATTTCCAAACGGCAGCTAGCGATATTGCATCCGACCCTAATTTCCCACGCATCGGCCTTATAAATGGAAACCAATTGGTTGATCTGTTGGTCGAGCATTGGAATGATATACCAAACGAGTTTCAGGAGCGTTTAGGTTTGCGTCCAGGATTGGTGCGCGCATGAGCAACTTCAATGAGAACATTGTTGAATTAGCGGCTTTTGAATGGTTGGGCGAACTTGGCTACACCTTAATTCATGGTCCGGATATTGCACCTGGCGAGGTGGGCGCGGAACGAAACGATTATCATCAGGTGATTCTTGAGCAGCGATTGCGCGATGCTATTGCAGCACTAAACCCCAACATTCCTTCCTATGCGCAGGATGATGCATATCGTAAGATCATCCGCTCCAGCTCTCCCAATCTGTATGAAGATAACCGACTATTCCATAAGCTGTTAGTGGAAGGCGTTGAGGTTGAATATAAACGCGCCGACGGCAGTATTGTTGGGGATGTTGTTCGGTTGGCAGATTTTGAGAATGGGCAATGGGATAATAATGATTGGCTAGCGGTCAATCAATTCACCATCATCGAAAACAAGCACAACCGGCGACCCGACATCATCATTTTCATCAATGGCCTGCCGATTGCAGTCATTGAATTAAAGAATGCGGTGAATGAAAATACTACGCTGACAGGTGCATTTAATCAGCTTCAAACCTATAAAAATGAAATCTCTTCCCTGTTTCGCACCAATGCGCTGCTTGTTATTTCAGATGGCATTGAAGCAAGAGTAGGCTCAATCACCGCAAACCAAGAGCGCTATATGCCTTGGCGCACGGTGGATGGCATATCGAATGCACCTAAAGGTTCTGCCGAGCTGGAAACGCTGCTGAAAGGCGTCTTTGCAAAGAATGTACTTCTCGATCTTATCCGCAACTTCGTAGTTTTTGAAGTCGATAGCGGCCACATCATTAAGAAAACGGCGGGTTATCACCAGTTTCATGCCGTTAATAAAGCCATTGAATGCACGGTACAGGCGGCTTCTCCAAAAGGTGATAAACGTGCGGGTGTGATTTGGCACACACAAGGGTCGGGGAAAAGCCTCTCTATGGCTTTCTATGCCGGAAAAATAATTCAAAATCCCGCGATGCAGAATCCTACACTGATCATTCTGACTGACCGGAATGATTTGGATGACCAGCTTTTTGGCACATTTTCGATATGTAAAGATTTAATCCGGCAGACGCCTGTACAGGCCGCAGACAGAAAGCACCTTCAAGAATTGCTTTCAGTGGCTTCCGGGGGGGTGATTTTTACCACGATTCAAAAATTCGCACCGGAGCGTGGAGAAAGTTACCCCCTGCTTTCTGACAGAAGAAATATTGTTGTGATTGCTGATGAGGCGCACCGCAGCCAGTACGATTTTATTGATGGTTTTGCCCGGCATATGCGTGATGGTTTGCCAAACGCATCGTTCATTGGGTTTACCGGCACTCCAATTGAGCTTTCAGATAAAGATACCTACGCTGTGTTCGGCGATAAAATCCATACCTACGACATCCAGCAAGCAGTCGAAGATGGGGCAACTGTTCGTATCTATTACGAAAGTAGATTGGCCAAAATTGAGCTCAGCGAAAGCGAGCGCCCACATTTAGATACTGAATTTGAAGAGGCGACCGAAGGCGAAGAGATAGACCGTAAGGAAAAACTGAAAAGCAAATGGGCGCGAATGGAAGCATTGGTCGGTGCTGAAAAGCGCATAGATTTGATTGCGCGCGATATAGTGAATCATTTGGAGCGGCGGCTGGAAGCAATGGATGGCAAAGCCATGATTGTGGGTATGAGTCGCAGGATATGCGTTGCTCTGTATGATGCCATAATAGAATTGCGCCCCCAGTGGCATAACGATGATGATAATGAGGGCTTCGTAAAAGTAGTGATGACTGGCTCAGCTAGTGATCCCATGCCATTCCAGCGCCATATCCGTAATAAAGCAGGGCGCGATTTATTAGCTCGCAGGGTAAAGGATCCTTCAGACTCTCTAAAACTTGTTATTGTGCGTGATATGTGGCTGACAGGCTTTGATGCGCCATGCTTGCATACCATGTATGTAGATAAGCCTATGCAAGGACATGGCCTAATGCAGGCAATCGCACGGGTAAACCGGGTATTTAAGGATAAGCCCGGAGGATTAGTCGTAGATTATCTGGGCATTGCCGATAATCTGAAACGTGCGCTTGTAAATTATACCGAGCATGACAGAGAAGAAACCGCAGTGCCACAAGATCAGGCAATTGCTTTGCTGATTGAAAAATATGAAATTTCTAAAAACTTTTTCCATGATTTTGACTACAGCAAAGCCATAACTGGTACTCCCGCAGAAAGACTCAAAGCAATTCCAGCGGCGATGGAACACATCCTTTCTCAGGAGGAAGGACGCAATCGCTATATGCAGGCTACGCTAGAGCTTTCCGCTGCCTTTGCTCTTGCTGCTGCCAGCGATGAGGCGCGCAACATTCGTGACGAAATTGGTTTCTTCCAAGGTATTCGGGCTGCCTTTGCAAAAAGCACTAGCGGTAATGGCAAGGGTTCAGAAATGCTGGATACAGCCATTCAGCAGCTGGTTTCCAAAGCCATTGCATCAACTGAGATGATAGATATTTTTGCTGCGGCAGGGCTGAAGAATCCTGATATTTCCATTCTATCCGATGAATTTCTCTCAGAAATCCGTGGAATGGAGAAACGTAATCTTGCCTTGGAAATGCTTAAAAAGCTATTGCAGGATGAAATTAAGACTCGCTCGAAAAAGAATCTCATTGAAGCGCGACGCTTTTCAGAAATGCTGGATGATACAATGAAGCGCTATCGTGGACGGCTTGTTGAGGCTGCTCAAGTAATCGAAGAGCTCATTTCACTAGCAAAAGATATTAAGCACGCGCAGGAAAAAGGTGAAAAGTTGGGGCTTAATGACGACGAAGTTGCCTTCTATGATGTGCTTTCAACCAATCAGAGTGCAATTGAAGTCATAGGAGATGAGCAGCTACGAGTGATAGCACGAGAATTGGTTGAAACAGTAAAGCGCAATACGGCAATTGATTGGACCGTAAAGGAAAGTGTGCGCGCCAAGATGAGGCTGGCCGTTAAGCGTATTCTGAAGAAATACGGGTATCCACCTGATTTGCAGGAGGTGGCAACAAATACCGTATTGCAGCAAGCCGCACTATTGTCAGAAGAATGGACTGAATAACACCCCATTTCGTTTTTTCGCGTACCCCATTTCGTTTTTTGATTTTGGGTTCTTTTTGTTTCTCATATGGATGCGCCGAAAAAAACGAAACGAAATGCAACTCTGGCAGCTGGCGCTAGCGAAATCCCGCGCTCGCGGCGTACCCGTAGAGGGTGGTCTGGAAGGACCCGCGCCGGTGGCTCGTTGCTACGGTTGCTACGCTCTTGCCCGAACCGTAGCAGCTGTAGCAATCGTAGCAGAATCCGTCAGTGCAGGGTTAATATGGTAGGCTGTGCGGCTGCCTTTCGTCTCCGCCGCGATGACATGATGCGCGGTAAGCATCTCTAGCGCGCGCAGGCGGCGCGCCTGATTCTTTCGCAGCAGGTTGGGTCCGTATTGCATGACATCGCGCTGGGTGAAACTCTGGCCACCGCGCCGTAGCAACCATTCCTGAAGTAGGCGGGCATCGCCGATGTCCTGCGGTTCTTCGAGATGAATGAAGATGCGCTTGGTTTCTTCCAGATACCACGCAGCCAGCGCAATCGCGCGCTGCATCGTCCCGACGCTAATACACCCCATCGCACCATGTTCGAAGATATGAAGGTTGGCCGCGATGCGCGCGGCGTTCTCGGCAGACTTGGCCGCGAAATCCTTGATGGTTTCATATTCCCCCAGCTTGCCCAGCTGCCGTTCCGTGTCATTGTAATAGGCAATCCATAGCGCGTGTGCCTCGGCGTCCAGCGCCAGCACGGGCGGGACGAGCGTCAGGCTTTCATCCTGCACCGGCAACGGTTGATCGAGCAGCGCGCGGATGCGGGAATGGAACGCGCGCAAATGCGGATTGTCGGCCATGCCGGGGCGGTATTCGCGCGTTCCCATCGTGCTCTCTGGAAAGGCCAGAAGGATGCGCGCCATGAAACCGGTATTGCGGCTGAGTCCGTCTGATACGCCGAGCAATGCGCGCAGCACGGACATCTGCATCATCAGCGAGCAGGTCAGCCGTCTGCCCATGCCGAAACAGCTTTGCGCGCTGATACGGTCGCGCTTGAAATTGCGCCCGTCCCATAGCCGGTTGAGGAAACCGAAGAATCCCAGCGCTCGTTCCTCGCGGAAACCATGCCCTCCCACCACGATTGCCGCCTCATCGCTATATAGCGCTGCCGACGGCCAGCCGGTGGCGAGCTTCTCGGCCAGCTTCTCCTGCGTGACGTCTTCATAAAACAGGCTGGGTGTGATGGGGATGCGCGGCGCGTTCGTGTCCCATTCCTCCAGCTGTGCTTCCAATGTTTCTAGCTGGAGATGGTTCTTTTTCATATCGGTAGCCAGCTTGCTGATCTGGTTCTGCACACCTGTCTTTTTCGCCTTATGCGCCTCCAGCTGACCTTTGACCTTTTCGATCTCCGCCTGCGCTTCCTTGTATTTCTCTATCTCCCATTCGGTGGCGGCGGCAGAAAACACTTTATCTGCCGCCGTTTTGCGCTCGCCGCTTTCGGCGATGGTGATGAAGCTCAGCGAAATCGGGCTGACCAGCTGCGGATCACGCGCCACATCCGCCAGCCCCTGACAGGCCAGCGCGACATTGGCCAGCGCCGAGGTGGCCACCAGCGCCATCGGCTGCTGGCCGTATTCCTGATACGACACCACCGCGTCGTGAATCAGCGGCGGCAGTGCCTCCACCGGATAGGGTCGCGGCTGACTGCTCTCCCATGTCAGCGGCAGAGGTTCCTGCCAGTTGCTACTGCTACATTCGCTACGGGTGCTACGCTTTATGGTGGGGGCTGTAGCGGTGGTAGCACCGGTAGCAGTAGCAAGCAGCCCGGCTACTTTCTCAGGCGACCAGTTTTCTTTCAGTGCATCGGCGGCATCCCAGCCGGGCGGTGCATCATCCGGCGGCGTGATAATGGTAACCGATGCGGCGATGGGATGCAGAATGGCAGCGACGGTCTCAGCATATTTCCGTCCCGGCGCATCCGCATCCGGCCAGATGATAACCGTGCGCCCGGCCAGCGGCGACCAGTCAGCCTTGTGCGCGCCGTTGCTGCCACCTGGCGAAGTGACCGCGACATAGCCAAGCACCAGATGCTCGGCGGCATCTGCGGCTTTCTCTCCTTCGCAGACGATAACCGGCGTGCCATGATACATCGCCAGCCTGTCCAGCCCGTAAAGCGGTCGCGGTTCGGGGAAGCCACGCCATAGCCATTCGCCATCCGGCGCGGTTTCGGTAGCCCACAGCGTGCGTGGCAGTATCTGCTTACCGTCGGGTGTATCGAACCGGCAGATGAAGCCGAGCAACTCGCAATTCGCGTTATGGTACGGCCAGACTTGCGACGACTTCCCCAGCTTCGGATGACTGTTATCTACGGTACAATCGCTGGCTGGAATGAGGTAACGGTCAGAGGTTTCCATGCACGCCCCCGATCTTCTCCTGAAGCCAGCGCGCAGCATCGCCCTGACTGCTTTGATGCAAATAGGCGACGAGGCTCACCACATCACCACCCGCATCGCCGGTGGCAAAATCCGCCCAGCGCCCGGAACGCAGATTGATGCGGAAACTTCCCGCGCGACGGTCGGCGCGGGTGGGGTTGCGGGCGGTATATTCCTGCCCGCGCACTATGCCGCCGGGTAGCAATTCGCTGAGGATGGCGGTAAGCTGCCCCAGCGCCTGCCGGTTCAATGCCGCAAAATCGAGCCTATTTGCCTGCATTTTGTTCCTCCATCCACTGGAAGAACGCGGCTTCATCGATCAGCACGCGGCGACCGCAGCGGCGAATGACTTTATCGAAGCCGTTATCGGCGGCGTAGAAGATGAGATGCCTTAAGCCCCCGACGGGCGGCCATTGATGGTATTCATTCCATTTGGTGACGGGGATGAGCCGGGTTTTCGGCTGGGTGGAATCGTTGGTGTCCATAGTTCTTGCTCCGTGTGTGATTGCACAAACCCCGGCAACATCGCCGGGTACGGAGCAGGATTAGGAATAATGCGGCCTCAGCCAATACAGTCTACGCGTCCACTGTAACAGTGGACGACTTGGTTATGCGACTTCCGCTTGCTGGCTACGCGCCATTTTTAGTTCTGCCGGACGCGGATCAATCTCAGAAACCCATAGCAAAAGGGTGCGTTCTTCAAAGGTGCCATTCTGGTAGCCATGCTTCTTCATGGCCGGGTGCGCTACGATTTCTTTTTGCGTGTAGCTAATGTTTTCATCCCATAACATGCCCGCGACTGCCTGACAGCGCGCTTTAAGAAGCTGATTGGGGCGCGGCGCGATTTCCTTTTTAATAATCACTTCTTGCACCGGCTCGCTTTGGCCAGTGGCTTTCGGCTTTTTCTTCTTCGGTGCATTCCGCTCTTCGGGGAACAGGAATTTGGGTTTTTGTCCCAAGCTGTTTGCCCATGCAATCAGATCATCCCGAAGAACAAAACGGCCATACATATCGATGTAGGGCGGAATGTAATCCTCGCCGTATGTGTCAAATTCCTCATCCGTTAGAAGGCACTCCAAGTCACCCATCATGATGGCTTCGACCATCGCATTTCTCATGATGTTGTAACGCTTCTTATTCCGCTCGGTGACCTGCTCAATATCGCACCATAGCTTCGCGGCTTCGTTGATACGGAAGCTCTTCTTTACATCGTATAGTTCAAAATCAATCGCCATCACGCCCCCGCAAAAATCTTCTTGTTCATCTTCTCCACCACCCCGGCGGTGTGGACTTCGGACAGGTGGGCGTAGCGTTTCACCATCGCCAGTGTTTTGTGGCCGAGGACTTCGGCGATTTCGTTGGTGGAGGCGCCGTTCATGGCGAGGTATGACGCGGCGCTGTGGCGCAGGTCGTGGAAGCGGAAATCCTTTATCTTCGCCGCCTTCAGCGCGTCCAGCCATGCGGGGCGGCTGTTGGCGGGCTGGGTGGCGTCGCGCTGGGATGGGAATACTAGCGGACTTTTCGGGGCGCGGGCGCGGTGCCAGTCTTGCAGCACTTCCAGCGCGTGATGTGCCAGCGCCAGCACGCGACGTTCGCCGTTCTTCGTGTCGTGTAGCACGATGGCTTGGCGGGTAAAATCCACCTGATCCCAGCGCAGGGAAATCAACTCGCCGTGGCGCGCGCCGGTGGAGAGCGCCAGCACCACCAGCGGATAGAGGAACGCGGCGGGCGATGCGCGGCAGGCATCCAGCAGCCGGGCGCGTTCGGCGTCATCGAGGAAGCGCACGCGGCCACGCGGTTCGGGCAGTTTGGCGATGTTCTTCATCGGGTGCGCGGGCAGCCATTCCCATTCATTCACGGCGACGCTGATGGCGTGGCTGAGCACGCCCATGTAGCGGTTCACCGTCGCGGGCGCGCGGCGCTCGACATTGACGCCGGACTGGAGGAGTTTGTCGCGCTTCTCCAAAATGAGGATTTTGCTGAGGTCGGACAGCAGGTACATGCCGATTTCCTTGTCCCACCATGCGAGGTATGTGCCGACATCCAGCGCGCGGGTCTGGTTGCGGTTTTTCTGGTGTTCGAGGTAGCGGGCGATGAGGTCACCGACGGTGTATTTTTTGGCAGCGGTGTTTTTGAAATAGCGCCCTTCGCGGATGGCAGATTCAGTCTGCGCTGCCCAGTTTTTAGCATCCGTCTTGCGCTCGAACGTGGCCGACTGAGCGGGGAAACCGCGAATCCGAATCTTCACGCGGTAGGAAGTTTTGCCCTCAGGCGTTGTCCTCGTTTCGATGGTTGCCATGCGTTTCGCCTCTCATGGCAATACGATACAAAACATGGCAACGATTCGCAACGCTCAAGCTGTTCGAACAGTTATGAATTTGAGAAAACAGGGAGATGCGTCAGCGGGTTGAGCGTGGGTGGCTCAGTTTGGGACAGCTTCTTCAATGTTTTCTACCGCAGGATTCAATACTGCCAAAACTTTAGCATTTATATCATGAACCAATAGCCAAAATGTCCAAACTATTTGATATATCTCTGTAACGGTGAAGGAGATGGGGTGGCCTATATCTATCGTTTTTTGCTGAATAGCTTTGGGGCGCATGCAAACTGTGCCGCCTTCCTCACAGTAGATGGGCTCGTTCTCAAATTTAATTTCCTCTCCGGAATTAAGTTTCACGAAAAGTTCTGGCTGATACCATTCTAATAGAATCTTTCCTTCGATTAATTGCAGCTTTTTCCGTTCATCTGCAATCCCTAGGTTATGAGATAGCAAATTGCGTATTTCGGCAAAACTCTCAATAATTCTGCTCTCATTATCAGATATAGAGATGCCTTTCTCAGTGAGAGCTTTTAATTTATTTTTGCTGCGCAGCTCCGAACGAATTCTATTCTGTTCTTCTTTGATTTTTTGATTAATTTTATCACCTGTTTTTACGGGAATACGGGTGCCGTGCTGATCGAGCGCAACGTAGACGTACTCTAAGAATGTAAGGAACGATTCGACCACTTCGTTGACAGCATTATTAATGCTCCAACTGATGTAAGCGTTTTGCCACTCAGTGAAGTCTCCATCAGTGATTGGAGGAATAGTATCATAAGATACGATGCCGCCGTTTGGGCGACACTCATTCACTTTTTCAATTTCATAGTTTCCCATGGCCGCAAATTTTGCGAACCTTGATGCGCGCGTGATTCCAGAAAGCGCTATCTCTCTTACCTTATCTAAGGAGATAACATATCCAAAGTTATTGGAATCGGCTGTCATTCTTATGCTCGTTAGCTAACATTAATGTATCCATCCTCTTGCCTGATGGCCTCTAACCTTTCGATGAACGTATCCACAAAGTCCTTGTACTCTACCACCTCAGCGATGGTAAGTTTGGGCTCTTTTCCTGAATGAGAGGGGTGAACAACATTATTACGAATATGCTGTAATCGCGAGAAGAGCTCCACCTCATCTTTGGTAATCTTTTCAAGCTCTAAAAGACGCACGATGAATTTTCGCGGGTTGGTAAATCTAATCAATCCGTTGTGCTGGATAAGCTGCGTGATTTTTGCTTCTAGCTTCTGCCACGTTTTGAAAATCGCAAGCGATGGGTCAATGTTTGCCAATTGATACAGCTCGTCCATGGATGAAGAAGATAGTGATTTGTTGGACTGATCTTCGGTCTGTATCTGGTAAACAATCTCTTTCGCCGCAGCAAAATCCTCTCTGAGATTCAATTCAAAATCTTTATACCGAATAGATTTTATGACTCTTGCAATCTGAGAGCCTTTTTTAATGAAAACCACCAAGGCAATCAGAGTGGTAATAGGCCATGCCAGTGTTCCGGTGATGCTCGCAATAAATGTCAGAATATCCATAGATTCCTCTGTTATCGCCACCTGTTGTCCCGAACTGTCCCAGAAGTGTCCCACGGAGCATTTTTGAGGGGATGGCGGAAGCTGTGAGATTCGAACTCACGGAGGAGTTGCCCCCTCGGCAGTTTTCAAGACTGCTGCCTTAAACCACTCGGCCAAGCTTCCATATCGCTACCCAAAACTGGGTTAAAAAATCACTCCAACTTCACCGGTTTTCAAGACTGCTGCCTTAAACCACTCGGCCAAGCTTCCGCATTTTTGCATGACTTGCATGCATTAAACATTATGAAAATGCTTAAGGTCTGGTGGTTTAGCGGTTTTATTGCACTT
>JAIXRX010000195.1 GCA_027485005.1 Alphaproteobacteria bacterium | reverse complement strand
CCTTGCAGCAATTTGTCCCGCACAGGGCGACCATTCACAAACATAAATTGCCACAGCGAATTGCCGCGATGAAAGGTGGGCAGCCCCGCCCATCCTTCGACAAATACCCCTTCCCGCTCGATTGAAATCGGCATAGCATTCGCACCAAAATCATTGCCCAACACTTCGCTCAAACGCTGTTGAAAGGCCTCTAGCACTGAGTTTGCAGCGGTGCAGGCACTGCAACTAAAAATTTCGCGCTCATCATGCAGCAAAGAAAAACCAGCGGCAGGATTCGCCATCGCCAAGCGCCAAACCATGTCTTTGATATGCTGCAATTCCGCACGGTCACTTTTCAAAAATGCAAGGCGCGCAGGCGTGGCGTAAAACAAATCACGCACTTCAATGCGTGTGCCTTTGGCATGCGCCGCAGGCGTGATGTCCGAGACTTCGCCGCCTTCCACATCCAGCTGCCAACCATGAGGTTCTGAAGCGTGGCGCGTCATGATTTTCATGCGGCTGATAGAACCAATAGACGGCAAAGCCTCGCCACGAAATCCTAAAAATTTCACGCGCAATAAATCGTCATCTGGCAATTTAGATGTCGCGTGGCGCTCGATGGACAGCGCAAGATTTTCATGCGTCATCCCTGCGCCATTGTCTGAAATCGCAATCAGTGTGCGCCCTGCTTGTTGAAGCTGAATATCCACTTGCGTGGCACCCGCATCGAGCGCGTTTTCGACTAACTCTTTCACTACGGATGCGGCGCGTTCAATCACCTCGCCAGCGGCGATGCGATTAACAGTGGTTGGCGGCAAGCGGCGAATGATTGTCATGGCCGCAGTGAAGCATTATTGTGCGGCAAATGCCACTGCTTTTACAATGCGCTCGGCAATCTGTTGCACTTCTTCACGCGTGCTGCTGTAGGACACCCGCACCGTAGGGATTTTGGACTGCAAACCAAAGGCCGACGCAGGGATAACCGCTACCCCTTCTTTGGCGCTTTGTCCAAAGCCCATGATGAGCGCAAAGGAAATATCCACGTCATTTTCAATATGGGTTTTGCCCAAAATTTTCTGCGCTTTTTCTGGCAATAATTTGCCGACCAATTCTGGCATTTTCAGCAGCACAAAAAAGCCACCTTCGGGCTCGCACAAAATATTTTTAGCAATGCCGCCGCGCTCAAAAATATCGCGTAAGAGCGCATAATTTCCCGCATAATAACGGCTGATTTTTTGTTTTTTCTCTTTGCTCATGGTGGCCATGCCCGTACCCATGCCTGCTTGCGCAGCAAATGGCGGGTTGCCAATTAAACGGCTTTGAAACGCGACCACCGCAGCATGAAATTTCTTCGGCACGGCCATCACCGCCAAACGCTCACCCGCTAAACCAAGCGCTTTGGTGCCCGAGCGAAAAAGGAAAGTGCGCTCTTTGAGCTCAGGGGCTGCATGCAAAATCGAGCATTCAAAATCTTCATCAAACACCACCTCGACAAAGGCTTCATCCAACAACACCGCGATGTCTGGATAGTCGGCCAAAACGGCAGCGATTTCTTTCCACTCCGCTTTACGCAACACAACACCAATCGGGTTCGCTGGGTTGCAGAACACGACTGCCGCCACCTTTTGCCCTGCGCTTACGCAAGCCTCAATGCTCTGGCGAAGCTGCGCGGCGGTCACGCGGAAATTCGCGGGATCTTCCAACGGAATCGGCACGAATTTATTGCGGCGCACACCCACCAACAAATTATCATGCGCAAACATGCTCGCTAGTTCTTCATGGTTTAAATACCATGGCTGAGTGGCTAAAATCACGCCGTCGGGGCAATGTTTTTCGAGTGCATAAAACGTTGCGGCTAAGCCAAATTGCCCACCAGGGGTAAAGACCATATCGTCTGCATCAAACGGCACACCGTATTCATTTGTGTAGCCTTGCGCGGCAAGCTGGCGATATTTTTTCTCGCCCAACGGCGAGGTGCCATAAGGAATCACCGCGCCAAAATTTTCCATCGTCGCGCGCATGGCTTGGAGCGCGTCAACGTCCGACGGATAAGACGGTTTGCCGCGGCTGCCGTCTGCCATGTGCCAACCATCATCTTCCATCGCATGCACCCATTCATGGAAACATTGGGTGATGGTGAGGGTTTTAGCAACCGTACCATCCACGCGGTCGGGCAAATGAATGGAAAGCGAAAATGGCTGGGGCATGGCTGCGTCCTACGCTGCGGATGAATGTTTTTTGAGATATTCGCGAATCAAGCGCTTACTATCTTCAATGGCAGGTTGATTGAAAGCATTGACCTGCATCAACTCCGCCGCCAAAACTATCTCTAGCATGAAGCTCATCACCATCTGCCCAACCCCTGCCGCGTCGGCCTGAGCCAGCTGCATGGTGCGCACAGGCACGCCTGCCCCTTGCAGCAATTGCAGGGTCATCGCCGCTTGCGCCGAAAGCATTTCACTCAGCGATGTATCATGCAGAAAACCTAATATATCTTGCAGCGCGGCAGGCGCCTGAACCTTTGATTCTTTTGGATTCGGCGCTTGTTCGATGAGGGTCACAATTTTATCCGCAGGGCCGTCGAGCAGCAATTGCAGCACGCTGTGCTGATCCACCGAGCCACGCGCCTCCATGACCAAACTTCCCTTGCCGTCTTTACCGATACTCTCGCACCAGCCTTGACGAAACCACTGACCAAGCCCGTATAATCTGTCAGCATAAATCCATGCGCTATGCATATTTTTGCCTGCATTCATATTGGCCACTTGCCACGCCGCCCCTTTAAGCGTTTGCGCGAGCGAGGCTGGTTGCAAAGCTTGCTGGGCACCACGGCGAATGGCGTGAATGTCAATCCCCGCAACGGCTGCAGGCAAAAGCCCTACCAGCGTAAAAATCGAGAAACGCCCCTCAACATCCGCCGCATGCGCAAGGCATGGAATGCCATAATGAGCGGCAAGTGCACGCAGTGGATTTTCACCTTCTACCGCAATGGCGGCGCTATGGGCGGCCACCTGTTTTTGTTGCGCAGGCGTTAAATGCTCCAACCACCACAGCGCTGGTGCAAGCGCCTCCACTGTATTGCCGGACTTACTAATAATCAGCAACCCTGTGCGCTCAACATCCACCGCGTTCCAAACATTTTCTAATGTCTGCGCATCGGTATTTTCTATAAAATGAAAGGTCGGGTGCGCGCCATTTTCAGCCAAGGCCTCATACAGCATTTTGGCACCTAAACTCGAGCCACCCGTGCCCATTAATACCACATGTTTATTGTGACGAAGACGCGCCGCATGCGTTTCAATTTCCGCCCAATCGTCTTGCGCAAAAGCCGCGCGCAAACAAGGTTTTGCGCCCACTCCTTGCGCCGCAAGCAACGCCTGTACCACTGGCTGAGCCTGCGCTTCCAGCGCAGCCACTTGTGCGGTGATATCAGCGGATGGAAAAGCGTGAGTAAAGTTGGCGCGAATCAAAACAATGCCTATTTTTTCTTTTCAGGGGTCGGAAGATTTTTTTCAGGAATTGTAACAGCATCTGCTTTATCGGTAGTACGCAAACGATGAATTTCTTTTGTGGGATTTAGCACATCTTTATTTTCTTTTTCACCTGCCAAAAATGGTACTGATTTTTCCAGCCATGTTTTATCATCTGGTGTTTCGCCTTTTTCTTTCATCAGCTTCATGCGAATCGAATCATCTGCCGTAGTTGCTCCTGCCTTTTCAAGTAGCGCACCTTCCCCGCCAGAAAATTGGCCCGTTGAGGTATCTTGTCGTATTTGGGCTGCCGCTGGATTTTCAGGAGCTTGCCCTGTGATAATAGCTTCGGCTTGTTTATCTTGGCCAGCACTCAAGCCCATGTCGGTGCCAGGCGCGGCTGGAGCGCGCAAGCTGAACTCTGGCGGTAAACTAAGCGGTGGACGCGCGACCACGTTAAATGCATCTGGCCCCTGACGATCAATCCCAAGAGATTCTTTGACATTACCGGAGCAT
>JAIXRX010000029.1 GCA_027485005.1 Alphaproteobacteria bacterium | reverse complement strand
TGATGCCATTGTGAAAGCTGCCCAAGAAGTGGTGGACGGCAAGATGGACGGCGAATTTCCGCTGGTAGTGTGGCAGACTGGTTCTGGCACCCAGACCAATATGAACGCCAACGAAGTGATTTCTAACCGCGCGATCGAAATGCTCGGCGGCGAAATGGGCAGCAAAAAACCTGTGCATCCGAATGACCATGTGAATATGGGCCAATCCTCGAACGACTCCTTCCCCACCGCGATGCATATCGCTGCTGTACAAGAGGTGGAACATACTCTTCGTCCCGCACTGAAACATTTGCATGACGCGCTGCTTGCTAAACAAAATGAGTTCAAAGACATCATCAAAATTGGCCGCACCCATTTGCAAGACGCCACCCCCCTCACCCTTGGTCAGGAATTTTCGGGCTACGTCGCGCAGATCGATTATTTACTCAAAGTGATTAGCCTTGATGCCGCTGTCCGCCCTGTGCTGCAACTAGCCCAAGGTGGTACCGCCGTTGGGACAGGATTAAATGCAAAAGAAGGTTTTGCAGAAGAATTCGCCGCCGAAGTCGCGCGCATTACTAAACTACCTTTTGTGACAGCCGAAAATAAATTCGCCTATCTCGCAGCTCATGATCCGCTAGTTACATTGTCAGGCTTGCTCAACACCGCCGCTTGCGCATTGATGAAAATTGCACATGACATCCGCATGTTGGGTTCTGGCCCACGTTGTGGCTTGGGCGAAATCAGCTTGCCAGAAAACGAACCAGGCAGCTCCATCATGCCAGGCAAAGTTAATCCTACGCAATCGGAAGCGATGACGATGGTCTGCGCACAGGTGATGGGTAACAATGTCGCTGTTACTGTTGGCGGTTCCAACGGCCATTTCGAACTCAACGTGTTTAAGCCAGTGATCATCTATAACGTGCTGCAATCGATTCGTTTGATTGCGGATGCCTGCGTCAGCTTCACCGACAATTGCGTGGTAGGTATTGAGGCAAATGTGGAACGTATCGAGAAATTGCGTGACGAATCGCTGATGCTCGTCACCGCGCTAAATCCACATATCGGTTATGATAACGCCGCTAAAATCGCGAAGAAGGCACACAAGGAAGGCACCACCCTTCTCCAAGCCGCTTTGGATTTGGGCCTCTTGACAGAAGCGCAGTTCAAAGAATGGGTGCGCCCAGAGGATATGGTCGGCCCACGCAAGTAAAACTTCCTGTAAATACAGGCAATTAGTTAATTTTTCATTGAGGCAGCCATGCTATAAACGCATAGCTGCCTCAATTTTTTAGCGATTCTATTCAAAAAATTAATGGCTATATTCCGGCTCATAGAAACAAACAAACTCGTTGGGACCAATAACCATGAAACATTCGCTGAAAATCATCGTTGCGCTGGGCCTGTTGCTTAGCACCGCGGCGTGCGGCAATGCTGGTTCATCTGCTCAGCATGCAAATTATGGCTCTGTCTACTCGACGGCAGATGCTGGAACTTATTCTTCTCGTAGCTCGAATGATTTTTTCCTTCAGGAAAATAATTAATCGCTGCGAATAGCCGAAATTACCTCCTGTTCTTACTTGATGGCCGTTGCCGACCTTGGCGACGGCCTCTTTTTTGATGCTTAAGCCTTTTTTAAGCCTTCTGTGCCAAACTAGGTAATAACAATAACAGGAGGCACCATGTCGACACTTGAAAATCTTATGTCACCACTCACCGAGCTGAATGATTTTCCGCTGAATACTGCACGCATGCTACAACTTAAAAATATGCTACGCGGTTTACAAATAAGTCATAAAGACACCTCTCCCGCTTATGTGATTCACGATATTATCAACAATCTTTACCGTGCAGGCCTTGAGATTGAAGGTGACGAGCACCAGCGCGTAAATGATGTGGCGCAAATTGCCAATGACATTTCAAACGATACAAACCGCGAAGAAAAATATCGTACACTCAAAGTGCTTACCCATCGCATTGCGAGTTTATACGATATTTCTGACAACCAAATCTATCAAGCGCGCCTAACTGAGGCGCTTGCAATGACTTTGCTCTCTCAGGAAAAATATAGAGTAATGGAACAAAAAGAACAAAGTACTGCAATAATGCAAGTAGAAGAACATAAACGCCCTGTGCATGGTAAATTTTCTACAAACGCGGTATTAAAAAGCATCCATGCGCGACAAGGCGCTTCATTAAGTGATCGCTTTAATTAATTCAGCCGACAAAACAACCCCCTGATAATTCGCTTGTTTTTTTCGTATAAAACCCGCTAATCTGCCAACAAATCAATTTATGGTATTATTAAGGGGTAAAAAACATGGCTAAGAAACTCACCGCACCGAAAATGGTTTATATTTCTGGCGAGGAAATGACCCGCGAAGTCATGAAAATGATCCGCGCGGCATGGATTGAACCACATATGGACACCAGCGCGTGGGAATCTTACGACCTTTCCTGTAAACGCCGTGACGACACCAAAGACAAAGAACTCGACGACGCGATTGCAGCGGGCAAACGCGTGGGCGCGATTTTCAAAGAACCCACCATTACCCCAACCGAAGAACAAGCCAAATCGATGGGCCTCAGCAAAGCATGGGGCAGCCCGAACGGCAAAATGCGCCGTGAATGGAACGGCTACACCATCAGCCGCGACACGATCATGATCAAAGGCCTGAAACTGGGCTACAGCAAACCCGTATTCTTCGAGCGTCAAGCCGTGGGCGGGGAATATGGCGCAGGCTTCAAACTGGTGGGCAAAGGCAAATCCGTCACCACTTTTTATCCTGAAGATGGTAGCGCACCGGTTACGGTGGATGAACGCACGCTCGTAGAAAACCACAATGCCATCGTCACCTATCACAACCCGATTGATTGCGTGGCGTTGCTGGCGCACCACTTCTTCAAACGCTGCTTGGAAGCGGGCATTACGCCTTATGTGGTGACGAAGAAAACCGTGTTCAAATGGCAAGAGCCGTTCTGGCAAACCATGAAAGATATTTTCGACGCCGATTACCGCGCACAATATGTGAAAGCGGGCATCATGAAAGAAGGCGACAAATTGCAGCATCTGATTTCCGACGATGCGACGATGAAGCTGATTAAATGGAATGAAGGCGGCTTTGGCATGGC
>JAIXRX010000076.1 GCA_027485005.1 Alphaproteobacteria bacterium | reverse complement strand
TGTAGTGAGCCAATGGTGCGCGCCAATTCACCTTCAAGTGCGCGAACCATGTTGACGTTAAGAACAAAATTGGAGGTGCCGAGTGATTCGGCGCGGTCAAAAATTTCATAACCCACAATGGAGCCGTTAGAAGGAATGCCTTGTTGAGCAAGTGTCACGCGGAGTTTTAGAGCTTCTGGCGCAGCTACCATAATTTGGGTGCCATTGGCGCGTAATTCATATGGGATTTTTTGGGTTTCTAGCTCTTGAACAATGCGCCCGCTATCTTCCATCGAAAGATTGCTGTATAAAGGTGCCATCATAGGCGACGAAATGCGCAGGGAAATAAAGACAAAAAAGGCAATAAGAACAAGGGCCGCGCCTACCATGGCGATTAACTTAAATTGCCCCAAGTCTTTCATGGACTTTACGAAATCGCTCATCTTTCCCCCTGCAGTTTTTGTTATTATACTAGGTATTTTTTACCTATAAACCATTATATCACTTCATCTAAAAAATAGCAATAGGGCAATATGGGTATTTTTTACCTACATCGATGATATTTTTGTGATGCCCACGAACTATGCAAACATTTGCTCGTCATAAATGGTAATTAAGCCCGTCAGGGTCATCGGCAGGGTGAATACCAGCGGTAGAACGAGCGGTGCTAACACGACATTAATAGTGATTAATCCAAAAATAACCCCGATATTATCCCAACCAATATGTTGCATGCGCTTGCGGCCAATTACCAAAGCATTGGCAACACTCAGTTTTTGGTCAGTGATTAGTAGAGGCGTGAAGATAGTGAAGGTAATAATAAAAATACCTGGGATAATAATAAACCACAGGCCAATAGCGGCAATACATCCAATTAAAGCCGCCATTTTCAGTAAAGAAATACGATGTTCTTTCATCGTTTGAAGAATGAGCCCTGAATCAAGTGGCTGGCCGCGATGCTGGCGCAAATGAGCAATCAAACAATAGCTGAGTGCCAACATCCCCGCGATAACACAAACAATAGATGCGGTGAATTTGAGGGGAAGCGCAATTTTAGCCCAGATTAATGCTGATAGAGGCGCGGCACACACTAATACAAAGCCACTGGCGTAAAGCAAAAGCGACTGGCTGCTTAAAAGATTTTCTAGTCCTTGCTTGAGCAAAAACACTAAACTATAGCTGCGCATGGCGGGTGATGCCGCACGTTCCTCATGCTCCGGCAGCGCTTGAACTTCTTCAAATACCTCGCGTAGCATAGGGTGGTGTTGCGCCATGATAGGATCCCCGAACGGATCTTCAATATTTTGTAGCAATGCTTCAGCAGAAAGCTTCCCGTTACGCAATTTTTTAATAAGCGTCACGAGGTCATAAGGTCCAATTTTTCGTTGTTGTTCGTCCACGATATAAAACATACGATTAACCTAACTGTTGAGGTGGTGTTGGTACTGCTGCGGCTGCCGCGCTGCCCAACAAAATTTCAGAAAATTCCATGAGAAAGACTGAGCCTTTCACTGTGCGCTGTATCATAACTTTACGCTTATCTTTAGGGTCACGCCACCGTTTTACTAAACCCAAGCGGCTTAAATGGTCCACCGCGCGGCAAATAGCGGGTTTGGAAATATTGAGGCTTTCCGCAAAAGATTTAACGCTGTGGGGTGGGGGCGAAAGATAAACCGCAAAGAAAATAGCTGTTTGGCGGGCGGAAAGGTCAAAGTTTTTTTGGCGAACCGCGCGCTCAAACACCTGCTGAAAGGCACGCAATGCCTCCAATGAGGTAGCTGAAGAAGGCGATGCCATAGTGAAAACTCCCGTGTATTCTTATATCCTTATATTTGCCGTGGCTTTGGGCGCTTGTAAAGCCCGATTATCTCTCCAATTGTCATCAAATCTTAACGAATGGCTGATACACTTATTGAATATTCATTTGATTAATTAGAGTGCTCGATGATCGTCAATGTAAACCCTGCTTATTATAATTCCAATCGTGCAAGCACAGGCAATGCCCTGATGAGCTTCCCCATGTCTGCTAAACAGCAGCATGTGGCGCATCGACACTTGGAAAATATCGTGGCGCAATTAGTGCGGATTATGGAAGAAACCGGCAAAGCGCCGAATATGCAGTGCAAGGTGGTAACCGCTCTGAAACAGCAGCTGACGGAATGTTTAGGCGACACGCCAGAGGGGCGTGCAATTGCTGCGGAGATGGACCGTGTGATGCACACCCTAACAGAAGGGATGAGCCGTCATATGTCTGCATGTGTTGAAACCGAAAAAAGCAAAGCGTCGTGTGCATATCTTCGTCATAATAGCACCAATGAAAAAGGTTATTATGTCACAACAACTACCAGCCCAGATAAATTAGCGGCCGGTTCTTATTCCATGACGCTCAGACCAAGTACAGGAAGTTACACGACCACGACGACGAAAAATGGGCGATTGAACTATCAACTAACGGAAGAAGAAATTTCTCAAGCACAGAAAAATATGTCAGCCGTTTATACGGCTTTAGCGGGGGAGCTTGGTGAAGATGAGGCGCACAAAGTGCTAACACAAGCAGTCCGTCAGGCAGAAAGCCTAGAGCATAAACTCTAATATTTCCTTTTATGAGATAATGATATTTTAACGCTCATTCACCGCACTGGCTGTTTGGCTGCGGCGTGCATCTTCGCGCCCAGCAAAGCTACCTTGCGCGCCTTGTTGCTCTTGATGTTCCAGAAATTGATAATGCTCATTGCGCCATTGATTGTGCATGCGCGCCCGGGAATTGCGAATTACTGCTCCTACGACACCGCTTAATGCTGTGCCAATCAGTACAGGTGTCAAATGTGATCCCGATAAGTTTTTCCCCCAATTCTCCATCAGAGAATTTTTCCCACCATCTTTAAGGCTAAAGAGCGCAGAAATGGCTGCTGAGACAACCGCGCCATTGAAGGCACCATTGGCAAATCCTACCAGTGTTTCTACTGAAGCATCTACGGGTTTCAAATCAGCGCCATCGACAAAAGTCCCTTCACCTCCACCTACAATCATCCGGTTACCACCTTGGTTCATTTGCTGGTTATTTCTCATGTGATTGCTCCATTCATTTAAAGTTGCTGATATTGTTTGGAATTGGCATTTATTTTTCCCTGAAACGAACGGTCAGGTTCTTGTCTCGGCGGCACGGAAGGCACTGGAGATTTTCTATTATCCAGCATTTTAGCAACGCCGTAAGCGGCAGCAGCAGTCAGGCCAAGTGCCCCAACCACTAGCCCCGCTTTTTCTACTCCCGAAAGTTTCTCGACCCAACTTTGAGCCTTACCCATGGGGCCCGTGCCTAATAATTTGCGTGAGGCTTGCTGTGTTTTCTCAAACACCTGCTCCACATCATTGGCACTAATTTTTGCGTATAATTCTTTTAATTGATCTGGCTTTTCGCTCAGCTTCATTTCATAAGCCTCACGTGGCTTTGCTCCAACTTTTATCGCCCCAAAACAGCTTTGTAACTCTTGAAATAGCCCTGTTGCCTCGGTTGAATTGGTTAGATTCTTATCTGGATGCAAAATGACCTGGAGTTTTTTGTGAGCAGATTCAAGCAGTTTTTCCCCAGGCATGTTATATTGCAGGGCTTGGAATTGCTGATGAAGTGCATCCACTCCTTCTTTATTCGCATGTTTCTTGAGTTGCTGATTAAAGAATACGTGCCCCTTAATAGCCTTAGCGAGATGTTCCAAATCTTCTCGTTCTGTTGCCCCCATGCTATCCCATGCATGTTTAAAATCATCGGCAGATGAGTGATGGTTGCCAGTGATATCTTGCCAGATCAGATAATCCCAATAAAAATCTGCACCAGTTTCAAATGTTCTGAAGATACTGGCAAGTACACCTTCGCCACTGAAAATTCCTTCACTGGCGAAAATAGTTTCTGCCACTCCACCCGATTCTTCTAGTGCGCCACCTAGTAAGCCAATGCCTAACGCGCCACTTGAAGCTCCTAGCAGTGCTTTTGATTTGTCGAGAGTTTCGTCACGCTTTTCCATTGGCGAGCTGTAGATTGGCTTGCCAAAAATACCGTTGCTGAAAAAATCGCCAATACCCATGCGTGGTGTCGCTCCATTATTAAGGTGCCACCATTATAACACGCGCGTGTGTGCAGTTTTGTTAAAGTTTTGTGAAGATTTGCTCCAAGGCCAGTAGGCCGTGGCAGCCTTGAGCCCGCTTCATGTGAGGCGCAGTAGCGCCGAGCGGAAGCCAATGAAAAAAGTCCAGTAGGCCGTGGCAGCCTTGAGCCCACTTCATGTGAGGCGCAGTAGCGCCGAGCGGAAGCAACTATAAACTAACGTTTAGCCTTGCGGCTGCGGCCTTCCACTACATCCAGCAAAGCAAACAGGCCTTGCACATCCCCGCCAATCGGGCGGCCGGGGCGGGTGCGCACGTTCCATGCCATCATGTCCACATGCACCCATGCTTTGGTGTGTTCCACAAAGGATTTGAGGTAAAGGGCGGCTGTAATCGCACCGCCATAGCCCCCGCTTGAGATGTTATTGGTGTCGGCCACGTGGCTTTTTAGTTGCTCGCGGTAGGGTTCCCACAAGGGCAAACGCCAGAGTGGATCAGATTGCTTAGCGCTTGCGGCATCAATGGTTTTGGCTAAGCTGTCATCTGGCGTGAAAAACGCAGGGATTTCAGCGCCAAGCGCCACCCGCGCCGCGCCCGTCAGGGTTGCACAATCAATGATGAGCGCTGGTTTTTCACTATCCGCCTCGGCTAATGCGTCGCACAGAATCAAGCGGCCTTCGGCGTCCGTATCACCAATTTCCACCGTGATTCCTTTGCGGGTTTTCACCACGTCCGACGGGCGCATCGCTTCGTCGCTAATGCTGTTTTCCACCGCGGGCACTAGCACACGCAAGCACACGGGTAGTTTCAGCGCCATGATGATATGCGCGAGTGCGAGCACATGCGCTGCACCACCCATGTCTTTTTTCATCAGCGCCATGTAGTTGCCTGTTTTAATATTCAGCCCGCCTGTGTCAAAGCAAACACCTTTGCCCACCAGCGTAATTTTTTCGTGTTTCGGGTTGCCCCAGCGAATATCAATCAGTTGCGGTGGCTGATGGCCAGCGGCGCCCACCGTGTAAATCGTCGGGTAGTTTTTCTTCAGCAAATCCTCGCCCACAATCACGCTGCATTTAGCTTTGTGCTCAGCGGCTAGTGCTTTGGCGTGGTTGGCAAGGTCGTTCGGCCCAAGGTGGTTGGCGGGCAGGTTGATGAGGTTGCGTGCCAGCACCACCGCTTCTTTTTGTGCATCGAGGCGCTTGTTGTCCACCCCTGCGGGGATTTCCATCGTGGGGTAGGTTTTGCTGTCTTTTTTGAATTCAGAAAAACTATAGCAAGCCAGTTCCCACCCTAAAACCATGTCCGTCATCGGGGCGCTTTTGGGCAGGCTTTGTAGTGCATATTCCCCCGCAGGAAGGACGGCTGGCAAATGTGCCATCGACCAGCGATTAAGGACTTCACCTACGCCGCACAGCACCATGGCGGGCTTGCCTGTTTTAACGTCCGCAATCACGCAAGAAGTGTGCTCGGCGGCGGTGAATTTTTGTGTTTCCACCACACCTTTCGCAAAGGTGCTCGCTGTTTTTTTCCAAGCCGTTAGGCCTTTGCTATCCAGCAAAAAAATCGGGGTCGATGTCATAAAAATCCTTAGAAATTATTTTTTGCAGCAGGGTTTGCACTCAGGCAGCATGCGTTTTAGCACATCATCTTTTTTGATTTTGTGATGATAGATTGCTGCCGCAATATGTACGCCCACCAAGGCCATCATCGCAAAAGCAAACAGCTCATGCATTTCTTTAAATAGCTCTTTAATTTCAAATGCGTTGCTGAGGTGTGCCAGCGGAATAAATGGCCATTCAAATAATCCAAACATCGAGATGGGGTATTTGCCGCTCGCAGAACTCATGATCCAACCAAATAACGGAACAGCAATAATGAAAACATAAAATAAAATATGGGTAATATTTCGGATACGAGTTTCCCATAAGCTGCTACCAGCGGGCGCGGCAGGGGCAGTGTGGTTCAGGCGCCAATGCAAACGAAACAAGCTGAGTGCCAAAATAATAATGCCGGTTGCTTTGTGTAAGTCATAGGTTTTATAGGCGAGTTCTTTGGTAGCTTCCTCTTTCACGGCGTCGGTCATCCAATATCCTGCGGCGAAAACGGCAATAATCAGCAAGGCAATGATCCAGTGCAAAGCAATGGCTACGCAAGAATAGCGGTTGGAATCGGTGGTTTGTTGCATCGTATGCCTCCGTTATTTATTGATTGATGAAACTATAGCAGCGCAAAGTTTCAAATGCAAAAAAGAAAGGCCTCCTTGCAGAGGCCTTGTTAAGTTTTTAATGATGGTGGTGGCTACAATTCGGGCCATGCACATGGTCGTCTTCTTCGTCAAACGCGCCTGCTTTTTTCATCTTGCTTAGCTTCTTCAGAATCATGTCGCGCCTTAAGCGTGAAATATGATCTACAAAAGTGATTCCTTTGGTGTGGTCAATCTCATGTTGCAGGCAAGTGGCAAGCAGGCCATCCGCTTCGATTTCTTTTTCTGCGCCTGTTTCATCTAAAAATTTCACGCGAATTTTTTTCGGGCGGCTCACGTCTGAATATTGCTCAGGGAAAGACAAGCAACCTTCTTTATAGCTATTGTCTTCTTCCGATTCCCACACAATTTCAGGGTTGATGAATTTCAGCGGTTTGCGACTGCTATCATCATGTTCGTCCCAATGAATATCCACCACAATCGCGCGCAAATGCACACCCACTTGCACGGCGGCCAAGCCAATCCCGCGGGAGAAATACATGGTGTCCGCCATATCACTCAGTAATTCACGAATTTCTTCGGTTACTTTTTCTACTGCTTTGGATGGCTGTTTCAAACGCTCATCGGGTGCAATCACAATCGGCATAATCGCCATAGCTTTATTCCTTATAACAGTTCTAATATATAGTTATATAGCGCAGATTTACGCAATTTCCAAGAGGCGGGCAAGCGATTCTTCACGCCCAAGTACGGCCATAATCCCCGCCACATTGCCAGCACTTGCATGTTTGCCAGTGAGCGCTGCGCGCAACGCAGGCAGATATTTGCCAGCTTTCACGCCTGCTTGCTCGCCATAACCATGCAGCACATCATGTAACACTTGCGCTTTCCAATCCGCTGTATTTTGCAGCAGCGGCGCAATGGCCTTCACATGCGCTTTGGCTTCATCGCTCAATGCTTTTTGCGCTTGTTCTGTCAGCGTCAGCGGCGTGGCTTCCAGCAAGAACGCGCCTTCTTCCACCAGCTCTGGCACGGTGCGGGCGCGTTGCTTGAGCTCTGGCATAAAGGCAGCAAAACGCGCTTGCTGCGCCTCAGACGCCTGTGGAAATTTCGTGTGCAGTAATGGCGCACACAGCGTCACTAATCGCGCATCTTTTGCTTCGCGAATGTAGTGGCCATTCATATGTTCAAGTTTGGTTATGTCGAAGCGTGACGGCGATTTGCCGATGCCTGACACATCAAACAGTTTAATCGCGTCTTCGGTTGAAATAATTTCCGTATCGCCATGCCCCCACCCCAAGCGCAGCAGGTAGTTGCGCAGGCTTTCCGGTAAAAAGCCCATCTCGCGATAGGCTTCTGCGCCCAATGCACCATGGCGTTTGGAAAGCTTCGCGCCGTCCGCGCCGTGAATCAGCGGAATATGCGCAAATTGCGGCACGTTCCAGCCCATCGCGCGATAAATCAGCGTTTGGCGTGCCGCGTTGGTCAGGTGGTCATCCCCACGAATCACATGGGTAATGCCCATATCGTGGTCGTCCACCACCACCGCGAGCATATAGGTGGGCGTGCCGTCCGAACGCAGGAGCACCAAATCGTCCATCTGGTCGGCAGGGAAGGTGACGGTGCCTTGCACCATATCTTCAATCACCACTTCCGCATTTTGCGGCGCGCGCAAACGGATCGCAAACGGCGCGCCAGCAGGGGCTTCGCTTTCTGGTTTGTCGCGCCAAGGGGACTGGAATTTAAACATGCCGCCATTGCCTTCGGCGGCTTCACGCAAAGCCGCGAGTTCTTCGGCGGTGGTGAAACATTTATAGGCATGGCCGCTGGCCAGCATGGCGTGCGCCACTTCGGCGTGGCGTCGGGCACGGGCGAATTGATACACTTCCTTGCCGTCCCAATTCAAACCCAGCCAGCTGAGGCCGTCTAGCAACGCATCCACCGCTGCTTGCGTAGAACGCGCGCGGTCAGTGTCTTCAATACGCAGCAGGAATTGGCCGCCATGGTGCTTGGCAAACAGCCAATTGAACAGCGCCGTGCGTGCGCCGCCAATATGCAAAAAACCCGTAGGCGAAGGGGCGAATCGTGTGATAACAGTCATAGGCTTTCACAAAGTAAAATAGGTTGTGTGTTGGTGTATGATGCTGCGGCAAAAGTTTCAATCCTTAATTGAGCAAGAAGCAGGGCGTTTGCCGCTGTGGCTGCCTGCCTTTTTGGGGTTGGGGGTGGTGCTATTTTTTGCGCAAAATGCCCCTGTTTCCTATGGTGTGCCGCTGGGCTTGGCAGGGATTTCAGCGGGTGCGGCATGGTCGTTGCGGCAGTCCTCGTGGCGATGGGTGTGGTGGTTGTGCGCCATGCTGTGGCTGGGCTTTGCCGCCAGCGCCTACCGTGTGCAGGCAGTCGCCGAACCTATGCTTTCGCGCGCGATGAATTATGTGGGCATAGAGGGCGTGATTAAAGAAATCGCCGTGCAGCCCGACAAACGCGCAAAGCTGGTGCTGGAACCCACATGGATTGATGATATCGCTCCGCCAGAACTGCCTGCACTTGTGCGTATTTCAGTGCGCAGCACAGACATTCCGTTGCAAGTGGGGGATGTGGTGAAAATGCGCGCGAATCTGTTTCCGCCCGGTTGGCCGATGTTTGCCGGCGATTACGACTTCGCCCGTTATTTTTATTTCGAGCGGATGGGGGCTTTAGGTTATGTGATGGGGCATGTGCATTTGGTGCAGGCCGCACCCGCTCAAGCGGATGACTGGCGCGCTAAACTCATGCAGCTGCGGCTGGCAGTGGGGCAGCGGGTGCGCAGCGTAGTGACAGGCGACGAAGGCGCGGTGACAGCCGCACTCATGAATGCCGAACAAAGCCCGATAACGGATGCCACGCAAGAACATATGCGTGCCTCTGGTCTTGCCCATGTGCTTTCGATTTCTGGGTTGCACCTCACCATTGTGGCGGGTGCTGCATTTTTGGCGTTGCGGTTATTGTGCCTGTTAGTGCCTGTGTTGCGCAGGCGGGGCTGGAGCAAAAAAATTGCGGCACTTGGCGCTATCATGCTCAGTTTTTTCTACCTCGCTTTGGCAAATTTCCCTGTGGCGGCCGAGCGATCCTTCATCATGGTCGCGTTTTTTCTGCTGGCGGTATTGTTTGATCGTCAAGTCTCTCCGCTGCGCTCACTGGGCTTTGCCGCCTTTGTCATTTTGCTCATTTGGCCAGAATCCATTTTCTCCATCAGTTTCATTTTGTCCTTTGCAGCAACGCTTGCAATTCTGGCACTCGCTGAAGATATTCGCCGACCTGTGGTGGAATTTTTGGGTATGGACGGTTGGTGGCGTAAACCGCTGGTGTATTTGGCGGGAGTGATGGCCACGTCCTTTGTGGCGGGTATGGCGACGATGCCATTTGTCATGCATCAATTTCAGCAAATTAACCTCTATAGTTTGCCTGCCAATATGCTCACCTCACCACTGGTGAGCTTCTGGATTATGCCAGGGGTGATGCTTTCTTTGCTGCTCATGCCACTGGGCTTTGACGCGCCGATACTCACGCTCACAGGTCAAGGCGTGCATTATATGTTGGAGGCGTCCGCATGGGTGCGCGCATGGCCGCATGCAATCCTTCATGCTTTGCCGATGACCACTGTGGGCGTGGTGCTTTGTGTAGTGGGTGGCTTGTGGTTGTGCTTGTGGCAAACGCGCATGCGTTGGGTGGGCTTGTCGCTGGTGCTGCTTGGGGCATTCAGCAGTTTGCAACAAACGCTGCCGGATATTTATGTGGCGCAAGACGCGAAGATGGTAACGGTGAAAGACGCAAGCGGCGGGTATGTTCTGCTCGGTGGATTTGACGACCATCGCGCCGCCAAGGATTGGTTGGAATTTGTGGGGCAAAAAACATTCCCAGATGCGAATAATACGCCACAAAATGACACGCATCGCTGGGATTGCAAAGACGGTGGATGCCTGATCACGCTTGGTTCACAACGTGTGTGGCTTTACCGCAAAAAAGGCGAGGCCACTTGCCCTGAAGGATTAGATGGCGCGATTCTTATGCGGCAAAATGCGCCAGAAAATTGCACGCCGAAAGCCTTTGTGCTGGATGAAAAAACCATGGCGCAGCAGGGCGGCACATGGTTGAATATTGAGGGTAAAAACTGGCAGATAAAAGATGTGCGCAGCACTATTGGCGATTGGCCTTGGCATAACGTTCAGGAACAAATGCCACCACGCGATACCCCGCCTGTTGCAACAAATTAAGTACGCCTTCTTCCCCCGTTAAATGAAGCGCGCCCACAGCAATCATGGCGTCCCCATTTTTTAGCATCGGCAAAAAGCGTTGCGTCATGTGATGATTACGTTTGGTCAGTAGTTCTTCGCGCATATATTCACGCAATTCTTTATCTCGAATGCTGGCAAAACTTTCATCGCCCAAGGCGCGCAATGCCTCAAGATTTTTGCTCAAGTAAGCATCTTGCAGCAGGGCGTTAATCACATCTATTTTTTCTTGGTCTTTCAGCGTTTCTTTCAGCAAGGTGACTTGCATGGCAGCGGGCATGCGCTCAAAAAGTTGCAATTGTTCCTGCATGGTTTCCAAACCAAAAATATTCTTCTTGCTGGCCTCGGCCGTGCGTTTTAAGCGATCGTCCAGAATCACGCCGTCACCACTATTAGCAGGCATTTGCATCAGCACTGCCACGGCCCATGGGCGCATGCGCTCGACTACTTTGGCTTCCATTTTTCGGCCATCTACCATCACTTTTAGCAACGCTTGATAGTCTTTTGCGGAAAGAATATTAGGCAGAATGGCTGGCGCTTGCGCAGGCAGATACATGGCTTGCGCGGCAATGTCGGTGGCATTTGCGGGGGTAACATATTCAAAACCAACCGCGCTTACTTCTTGCACTTTTTCAAAGGCAGGTGCGGCGACAATGCGGATATTTTCTGCGTCCGAATGCACCGTCCCATAGACATAGCTTGCGGGTTTGCCTGTGCAATTATCCACAATAAAGAGCAGCGTGCCGGCTTGCTCAAACTCTTTAATTGGGCGCTGCGTTTCTTCTTTGGGGCAAGCGGCAAAAGCTTGGCTGGTAAGTAAAACCGAAAGAACAAATGCCGCAATCCTCACGGCAATATTATTCTTTTGTTTGTGGAATCATATCTTCCACAAAGCTATTATTGCCAAGATGTTTGAGTGTCCAAGAGCGGAATTCGCGGCGATAGACAACCCACGTTACCCATGCCGTTGAAAGAATAAACAACACAGGGTGCAAGAACCATGCAAGGCACGCTAAACCAAAATAATATGCGCGTAATCCAAGGTTAAAATGCTGTGCAGCATTCGCAATCAATTTTGCGCCACCTTCTGCAATTTGCACATGCAATTCTTTGGCTTCATGTGGAAGTGGTGCGCCACCCACAAAAATGGATGCGTAGTTATATTGACGCAAGGACCAGCTATATTTGAAAAACGCATAGACAAAAATGACGAACAGCAGCAGGCTTTTTATCTCCCACAAAAGCGGGGTAGAAGGCGCTGCGAACGGCACGGTTTGCAAAACATCTTGTGCTTGATCGCGGTAGCCAAACAGGGTCATCAAACCGAACAAAATCAGAATGGAGGTGTTGGCAAAAAAGGAAATAGAGCGCATCAAATTGCCCATCATGCTCGCATCCACCATGCGGTTATCGCGTTTAAGCATCTGACGCATCCACGCGCGGCGATAAAGGTTCGTAATACCAATCAGGCTTTGTTTATTGCGTGAATTATAGGTGGCAAAGACGCTGTAAAAAAACCAAGCACCAATAAAAAAGCCAAGCGCCAGCATGTCTAGGCTAGGGATTTGCTGATAGATTTCTTGCGCCCACACCATCGGATCAAAAGGAGGCGGGGGAGGTGGTGGCGAAAGGATTTCCATAGCTATTTGCCTAGTAAATTTTTGGTTGCATTGGTCACGTC
>JAIXRX010000094.1 GCA_027485005.1 Alphaproteobacteria bacterium | reverse complement strand
CGCCCGTAGCATTTCAGGGGATGATGATTATCATCCAAACCCCTGGAAATTAAAGTAGGCTTATGTGCTAAGAAGATTTCAATCCCTCCCGCCGCATGGCAGGAGGGATTTTTTTATGCGGTGAGATAGGCGCTAAGTGCGGCGTCCACGCGTTTGAGGCCCTCGGCCAGTTCAGCTTCGGTAATGTTCAGCGGCGGTAGGAAGCGCAGCACATTCGGCCCCGCGACAAGAATCAACACGCCATGTTGGCGCGCAATTTCGGTAATGTCGCCAGCTTTGCCGTGCCATTGCTCTTTTAGCACTGCACCAATCATCAAGCCGCGGCCACGCACCAGCTCAAACATGCCATATTTTTGCCCCATTGTTTCAAGCGCCGACACGAGCTGTTTAGAGCGCTCAGCCACATTGTTCATGATGGCAGGGGAGTTGATATGTTCCAACGCTACAAGCGCCACAGACGCCGCGAGTGGGTTGCCACCAAAGGTGCTGCCATGGCTGCCAAATTGCAGCACATTTTCTACTTTTTCACCCACCAGCATCGCGCCAATCGGGAAGCCGCAACCAAGGGCTTTGGCGGTGGTCAGCACGTCTGGCACCACATTCGCATATTGGTGCCCCCAGAGTTTTCCCGTGCGCCCCATGCCGCATTGCACGGCGTCGGTGACCATCAGCGCACCGATTTTGTCGCAGGCTTTGCGCACATATTCCATGAACTCGACCGTAGCGGGCAGAATGCCGCCTTCGCCTTGCACCGTTTCAAACATAATCGCGGCGATATGGTCACCCAGCAATGCTTCCAGCGCTTCAATATCATTGAATTTTTCGCAGTAAATAAACCCGCCCGGCAGTGGCTCAAACCCTTCTTGGTATTTGGGTTGAGCGGTGGCGGTGACGGTAGTCAAGGTGCGGCCGTGGAACGACCCTTTGAAGGTAATGATATTGCGTTTTTCGGGTGGGCGGCCTTGGTCTGCTGCCCATTTGCGAATGAGTTTAATCGCTGCTTCATTCGCTTCTGCACCAGAATTGCAGAAGAACACACGCTTGGCAAAGCCGCTGGTTTCAACAAGGGCATGCGCGAGTTTGATCGGTGGCTCGGGGGAGAAAATATTGCTGGGGTGGCAGGTTTTTTTTGCTTGGTCGGTGAGGGCTTTGACCAAAGCAGGATGCTCATGCCCGAGCGAATTCACCGCAATCCCTGCGCTTAAATCCATGTAATCATTGCCATCAATGTCCCACACGGTGGAGCCTTTGCCATGCGACAAAATCATCTCGCGCGGTTTGTAATTCGGCACATAATATTGATAGCCTTCGGCAATCAGGTCTTTGCTGTGTTGGCTAGTGGCATTGTGGTGTGGTGTGGTCATGGTGGATTGCCTTTACTTAAGAATAGATTGGAAAATCATATGAAAGTTTTAGTGGATTGTCATCAAATCTTCATATGACAATTCGTTGGCTTTCCCATAACCTTCCGTCGAATATTTTTATCTATATACAGCCTGTCTGGTCGGTAGGCTGTATTTCACTAAAAGACCAATAAAAACATGTCAAAAATAATAGACATTGTGAGGACTGGAAAATCAGGGCCTCGCTATAGAGATTCAATATTGCAAGAGTGCTTAGATAGCATTTTTGCATACGAACTGTTTAAGGGTGTTTTTCACAGCAACAAGAATCTCAGAGAAGTTGAGGTTTTTGACGGGTGTGAACAAATCTTTGAAGGGCTACTTTCGAGCCGTTGGGGCTTTTCCATAGTTTACGGGCGTGGGAGCGGAGTGTATGATTTGGATGAGGTTGTACGAAATTCCTTACAAGGATATCAAAAATATCCAGATTTTCCAAAAGGTATGTTGAAATTTGGCATGACAGAAATAGCAACGTCATCCAATGCACACCTTACTACTCATCAGGTGATAGTCATCGCAGAAAACGGTGCAGCCACCTTTCACGACATTCAGGTTTCTGGATTAGTGAATGGGCAGTGGAGATTGTTGGCACGCATCCTGCCAATAAAGTGAGGGCGCAAGCCTTTGCATTAAAAAAATGGCCCGTATTCATACGGGCCATTTTTTGTATATATATTACTTGCCCAACACATAAGAGAAAATGAGCGGAGCGACGATAGTGGCGTCGGAATGGATGACGAATTTAGGTGTGTCGATATCCAATTTGCCCCACGTGATTTTCTCGTTTGGCAAAGCGCCTGAATAGCCACCATAGCTTTCTTGTGCGTCGGTGATTTGCGCAAAGTAGCTCCAGAATTTCGCTGGTTCTTCCAAGTCTTGTTGAATCAGTGGCACCACGCAAATCGGGAAGTCGCCTGCAATGCCGCCACCGATTTGGAAAAAGCCCAATTCGCCTTTGCCGTCGGTGGTTTCTTTATACCAACGCACCATTTCTTGCATATAGTGCAAGCCAGTTTTCACGGCTTTCAGCACGTCTGGATTCAGCAAAGATTCCGAGCAGGTGATGTTGCCGGTGGTCGAGTCTTCCCAGCCTGGAACAAAGATAGGTAGGTTGCGCTCGGCAGCCGCCAGCATCCATGAATTCTCACGCGGGATTTGGAATTGCGCTTGGAATTCAGGGTCCAGAATAATTTTATACATATATTGATGCGGGAAATAGCTTTCGCCTTTTGCCATCGCTTCATCCAGATATTTTTTGAAGAAGTGGAAGAGTTTGCGAATCGCTTCTTCTTCTGGAATGCAGGTGTCGGTCACGCGGTTGAGATGGCGGCTCACGAGGTCCCATTCATCTTTCGGGGTCAAGTCGCGGTAATTTGGAATGCGCTCGTAGGAATTGTGCGCCACCGCATTGTACAAATCTTCTTCCAAATTCGCACCGGTGCAGGAAATGCCATGCACCTTGCCTTCGCGGATCATTTCTGCGAGAGAAATGCCGAGCTCAGCGGTGCTCATCGCGCCTGCGAGCGTGACAAACATTTTTTTTCCGCTGTCGATATGGGCTTTGTAGCCTTTCGCAGCGTCTTTCAGTGCAGCCGCATTAAAGTGGCGATAGTGATGTTCGATGAATTGAGAAATAGGACCCATGGAAGATGCTTTCATTAAGGTAAAAAGGCGCGTTCCTTAATGGATAAGAAACGCGCCGATGCGATTAAAATAGTTTAGGCTTTAGCAATACGCAAATGGCGCTTGGACACATGCTTGTTAATATCTAGACGCGGCATGTCAGGATACATGGTCAGCATCGGTTCGTCTTGCAGTTCGGCCATGATTTCTGAGTAGAAACCATTGAAACGGGTACGCATGGTGGTGCCATACGCGCCAAGTTGGCCAATCTCAATCCAATCCCCTTCGCGGATATCTTCCGGAAGTAAGAATGGACCTTTCATGACGTCCATGCTGTCGCAGGTGGGGCCGTAGAAACCAAAGGCTTCCATGGTGCCTTCAAACTCACCGTCTGGGCGCAGGGCGCGCACAGGGTAGATGAAGTTTGGAAAGCCCGCGTCAAACAAGCTGCCATAAATGCCGTCATTGATGAAGAGCATGTTGTCTTTGCGCAAATCCACGCGAACGATGGTGGAACCCGCTTCGGCCACAAGGGCTCGGCCAGGTTCGCAAAACAATTCGCAATCTACATCAAAGCCAAAGTCATCAAACGATTGATTAATGGCGTTGATATAGTCAATGAGTGCAGGTGGGTCCATTTCCGGATAAACCGAAGGGAAGCCACCGCCAACATCGAGCGCATCGAGGCGAACGCCGGTTTGTTCCACCAAATCGCTCACCAGCATCATGGCTGTGCGGTAATCGCCCGATGCCATGCTTTGCGAGCCAACGTGGAAACAAATGCCGAAGCGGTCTGACACGCGGCGCGTTTCCATCACCAAGTCTTTGGCTTCATCCATCGATACGCCGAATTTGCCAGACAGCGCCATGGCTGCGTGCTCATTCGGAATCGAAAGGCGCACAAAAAGGCTAAGGTCTTTGGCATAGTCGGTGGCCTTTAGAATTTTTTGCAATTCCACATGGCTATCAAGCGAGAATGTACGCACACCATAGTCAAAATACGCTTTGGCAATCGCCTCGGCTGGTTTGACGGGATGCATATAATAGATTTTACCTTTTGGCGCATGTTTGGCCACGGTCTCGATCTCTTTGAGCGAGGCCACGTCAAAATGCCCAATGCCTGCTTGTGTCAGGGCATGGATGACTTGCGCGTCAGGATTGGTTTTTACCGCATACATGACGCGGCCCGGAAAATGGTCAAGAAACCAACGGGCAGCGGTATGAACGCTATGCGGACGGAAACCGTAAGCGGGTTCGGAAGGGCGGAGAGCATCCACCAGTGAGTAGGCATTGCTGAAAGCTGGCAACGCGGCTTTTTTGGCCACACGTTGACGGACATTCAAAGAGCGAGGATTCGCACTTAATTGGGACGAAGTAACAGTAGGCATCGCATAAAACCCCCAAGGGTAAGGTTAACGCAATGGATACGCTGAGAAACTCAAGCTTTTCCAACAAGTTTGGCTTAGCCATATTTCAGGTTTCAGCAAAGTCGGATGCGTATAGGGT
>JAIXRX010000018.1 GCA_027485005.1 Alphaproteobacteria bacterium | reverse complement strand
TTATCTTTGAAGAGTTTTCCCAGCGCCTTTTTATATGCTGATTTGCTGGTGGCAAACACCGCCATAATGTCTTCTGGCGGGCTGCGGTCGGTCAGATAAATCGTGCCGCCTTGTGCTTTAAGGTATGCGAGAATTTCTTCGCCCAGCGAGTCCATCGCCTCCATGCCACTTGGGCGCAGCATCAGGTTAATCTTGCCGTCCGTGCGGAAATTTTTGATATAGCCACTCATGCGGTCGCCCACATGAATCGCGCGGTAAATCTCGCTATTGTGAATCAGCCCCAGATGCGTGCCATTGATAACGGCTTTATAGCCAAGGTCACTGCGGCTGGCGATGAGTAAATCCACCTCTTGTCCTGCATCAAATTCGTTTTGATTATCCTCATGCAAAAAATGGCTGAGCTTGCTGCTTGCCACAATACGGTCGTCATCATCCAGAAAAACAAACACTACATAGTATTGCCCCACCTTCATCGGTACGCGCTGCTCGCGAAACGGCACCAGCAAATCCTTCGGCAGTCCCCAATCCATGAATGCACCCATCGGAGCAGTGGAAACCACGCGCAAATAAGCGCAGCTTTCCACTTCCGCCAACGGTTTTTCGGTGGTGGCAATCAATCGATCTTCCGAATCGCGATACAGAAAAACATCAATCAGCTCGTCCATTTCCCAATGTTTGGGCACATAGCGTTTGGGTAGTAAAATTTCGCCTAAATCGTCGCCGTCCAGATACAGGCCGAAATCGACTTCTTTCACAATACGCAGGGAATTGGTTTGTCCGATCTCGGGCATGGTCATCCTCAAAAAATTATTCGCCGACAGCGCAGCCCTTCGGCATGCTCTCGATTTTTAGATAATTGCGGGCAAGATAGCGTGTGTGTGCTTCGTCCCAGTTATGTTTGCCGCTCATACTTTGCTGAATCGCGGTGAGCGCCGCAAAGCTCCCCGATTTATTTTCCAGCTCACCATAATCTAAATTTGTTTCCATGTCTGCAATCGCATAACCGATATGCTTAAACAAGGTATAGCAGCGCCCTGCATCGTCTGCATGTTCGGTGCGGTCACTCAGCGCGTCCAGCATGGCGGTGGCGGCCACAATATGGTCGGAATGGTCGCCCACATTTTCTTCGGTATTTGTATCCGCCAGATGCACATGGGTGCGTTTGGTGGCTTTGCTTTCATGCGCCACAATCGCGCCGAGTGTATTCACCAAATCCTGCCAGCCCGCATAGGTATTTTTGCCATCAATACTGCTCAGCTTTTTTATCTCACCTTGATGCAGTTTCAGCAACGACTGAAAATCATAGCGTTCAAATCCACCACCATACATATTTCCGTCAGGCAGGCGCAAAAAATACGACGCCACATTATCATAGCTCGCGCGCGCAATCGCATGGCCGTTGAGTGTGATGGTTTCGTTTTTTTCTACCGCAACAGGTTCTGGTTGGTTGCTATCTCTCATCCAGTCGGTGGTGTTTTTAGAAGCCAGTTCTCGCGTAAAAGGGTAGGAGGATTTATCGGCGCGGAAAGGCTCGCCTGCATCCCCCGATGTTAGATAGATAATAGCGGTATTGTCAGTTGCTTCTTTGGCGTCGTCATACAAATCGGGGTTCATGAATAACACGCAATCATCGGGATGTGCGCAGACATAGACATTCGTCACCGCCTCGGCCAAAGCGGGCAGGGGGAGGCACAGCAATAATAATGGAAACAGACAACGACGCACAAAACTTCTCTAAGAATAAAGCAAACTGGCTGCTGATATAGCATAATTTTGGGCAAAGTGATGATTTTCTGCACCCCGCCCAAAAACAAAAGGGCACCTGTATGGGGGGCTTTTTATTGGGGTGATGAATTGGCTAAATGAAAAAATACAAAAAAATGGTGCAACGCTTACTAAAGCCTAAAATCTGTTGCTCCAGCTTTTACATTCAATAAAACTGCCTCTTTTGCTGTGTGATATTTAATTTCTTTATTTAAAGAGGCTATAACTTTTTCAAGAAATTTAATACACCCTGTATTAGTTCTTTCTAAATATTCCAAAAATTGCTTATTGTTTGGTGGATAAAATAAATCTATTTCAGCGCCAAAGTTTTTTTGGATCTCGTTATTATCTAAAAACGAATTTATTGCGCTTTCTATAAGTGATTTGTAGCAAAGAATTAGCTGTATATCAGTTTTCTCTATAACACATTCTGCAAATATAGATGGCTCCCATTCGGTAGCTTTTTGTATAACAACCTCATCGAGATGTCCGCCAATCTTATTTCTTATATGTCTGGCAAATTCTAACTTTTTGGCGATTTCTCTCTTTTCGCTAAGTAATTCGTTTTTATCAGCAAGCCAAATATTATAATGTCTCAAAGAATCTAAAAATGTATACAAGGGCGTGAAGCAAAGTCTAATTATACGAAATTGATTGATTGTACTAGAGTTACTTCTTAATTGTGCATCATAATATTTAATCTCATCAAGCAGTAATATGCTTCTTAAATACAAAACTTTTAACTGTAATTGATTCATTAATTTGCCGCCTATTTTGAAATAGTATAACCTTCTAATGTATACCAGAAAGCTGTTCAAACACAAGAATTGCTGAATCATAGCGGAGTTATTTACAGCGTTTTACGCCGTTCACCCTTGCGGGTGGCTCATTCCTATGTTCGACAAAACCACACACCTCGCGCAAGGCGGACTATTAACTTTATTGCTTCGCTAACACGCCAATTCCCAAGGCTTTTTGAAGGCGAATAAAAGCAATCGCTGCCACTGCCCGCCGTTCAATAAGAGTGATGGTGGCATGATTTAATTCACTTTGCGCTGTGGTGAGGTCAGTCATATCGGTTAGGCCTTGTTTAAAGCGTTCGGTCGCAAGTTTTATCGCATCTTTTCGTGAGGCCAGCGCTTTTTCCTGTTCAGCTACTGCGTTGATACCATTCAGGTAATCGCTTAGCGCCGTTTGTGTTTCTTGCAGTGCATTTAATACGCCGTTTTCATAATTCAGGCTGGCGGCTTTTGATCTTGCGTCAGCCGAGTCAACTGCGCCGCGTAAGCGTCCAAAATTCAGTAGTGGGGCAGTGATGGCGGAGCTTAATGACCATATCGGGTTTTCCGCCATTCTTAATCCATCAGAACCACTCTGAACGCCGAAAAATGCGCCAACCGATAGTCGCGGCCATAAATCTGTCTCTGCCTTCGCGAGATCACCTTGCGCGGCAATCATCTGGGCAAGTAGTGCTTTGACATCTGGTCGTTCACGCATCAGTTCAATGGAAATATCAGCCGCCTGATCAACTTCGGGAACAGTAAATGTAACGCTTTCCTGTGGTTCAAGCGCTAACTGATCCACTGGAATGGCAAGCAGTCGGGCAATTTTGAACCGCGCACTATCTGCATTCGCCTGCGCGACAGGCAGGCGTGTTGCTGTTTGAGAGCGCTCTGCCTGTGTTCTGACAAGGAGCGAGGCATCCATAAGCCCTGCTTTGCTTCGCACCTTGAACAGCTCAATCTGATTATCCTGCGTAGAGAGAAGTTCTTTTGTTTCTCGAATGGTTTCCTGTGCCTGACGCCATTCGATAATCCCGCGCATCAACTCAGAAAGCATAATGTTTTTGATATCATCTGCGGAAGCGATTTGGCTGGTAAGCCGAGCATCTGCAGCACTTATACGGCTTTTTGTCTGGCCAAAAATGTCAAGCTCCCACTGAGCATCAAATCCTCCTTGGTTGATGGAGACAATTTTATCCGTGACAAATTGATTATTACCACGGGAAGCAGAACCTGTTGCATCCACTGAAGGGAACCATCCTGATTCTTCCGTCTTGAGCACACCTCTTGCTTCATCAATACGCGTTTTGGCAATTTGAATGTCGAGGTTTTGTTTCAGTAATTCATCAGCCAGCCTGTCCATCATCGGATCATTAAAAACCGTCCACCAGCGATTGATGGTTTGTTCTGCAGATACGACCTCTTGCGGTTTGGTTTCTTTGTCTACCAAAGGAATATCAAGAGTCGTACATCCCGAGAGGGAGAGTATTGCAGAGCTTAAAAGTAATATGCGCTTTATCATTCCGCTTGCCCACCTTCCTCAATATACACGTCCATTTGCTGGCCAGCAAAAAATCTATCTTCTGATTGTGGTAGTGCATAAATGATTCTCAAGACCCTTGTATCAATGCGCTGTCCTGTATTGGCCAGATTTTGTTTCGGACGAACATAAGGCTCAAAGCGAACAAATTTTAGTGGGAATAAATCGTTGGGCTTGCCTCGTATCGAAGCCTTTGCAGGGCTTTCAGGCTTAATCCTTGCAGCGCTTTCTTCATCAATTTCAACGCGTACATGGATGGTTTCCATATTCCCCATCATCATCAAAGGGTTTGAGAGGTTACCAATATTCGCATATTCACCCGGACGAATATTTATCTCTAATATCTGTCCCGTAATCGGAGCTTTTACATGCATGCGTTCTTTAGTAATTTTTGCCTGATTCATTTGTGCGTGAATTTCTTGAATTCTGGCTGTAGCAATTTGTTTGGCATGTTTACGCTTATTGTAGTCATCTTTTGCTATGGCGCGTTTATCTTTTATGCTGTTGATGATTGCATACTGCGACTCGGCATCCGCAAGCTGTGCTTTTGCGACTGCAAGGGACGATTCAAAAATAGCAATCTGCGCATCAATGTCGCGCTGATCTAAGGAAAAGAGAGGGGTCGATTTTTTTACATTATCGCCTACTTTAACATGTACTTCACGTACAATGCCGGATAATTCCGTACCAATCGAAATAACTTCACTGCTTGGCTCAATCACCCCAATGCCTGCGATAGACTGGTCAAATGTAGTAGAAGGAGGGGTGATTAGAGGCTTATGTTCTTCTGCTACTGGTCGAGACAGTACCGAAACAAAAGCGAAGACTATTCCTGCTCCGGCAATGAGTGGAAGTTTCCAATTTCTCTTCATGATTGAGAATGTTGTCATAGATGCTCCTTATGCATAAATTCTTGTCCGCTGTAATCGCCCGTAATTCGGCCATCACTCATTTCCAGAATACGATCTGCAAAATGAAAAATTCGATTGTCGTGGGTTACAATTAATACTGTACGATCTTTATGACTCGCGATGTCGCGGAGTATTTGCATAACAGCCTGGCCAGTTTTAGCGTCCAATGCGGCGGTGGGCTCGTCGCAAACAATCAGTTTTGGATTATGAACCAAGGCGCGTGCAATCGCCACTCGCTGTTGTTGACCACCAGAAAGCTGACGAGGTAATTTTTCTGTCTGTCCCTGCATGCCAATATCTTCTAGAGTCGCGGTTGCGCGACGTACAGCCTCCGCTTCAGGAATGCCTGCGGCAAGCAAGGGCATTGCGGCGTTCTCTGCGACCGTTAGTGCAGGAAGCAGATTATATTGCTGGAAAATAAACCCAATATTTTCTCGCCGAAATAGAACTTTTTTTGTGTCACTCATATTATTCAGTCTTTGGCCATCAAGAGTGATCTCACCATCCGTTGCAGATAGGATGCCGGAAATAATTGAAATCAGCGTTGTTTTTCCACATCCAGAGGGGCCTACCAACATAGTTAGTTCCCCTTGGCGAATATCCGCTGACACATCATGCAGTACTCGTATTGAATCATCGCCAACTGGGAAGTCTTTATTGATGTGTTGTATAGAAATCGAAATAGCCATGTTATCCCCTAAAGACCAATGCGGGATCAAGGCGGAATACTTTGCGTAAACTGAAAAGTATAGAGCACAAGATGATAACAGCGATAAGGCATGCTGCACCTGCCATCACCTGCCAATGCAATACGAAACCTTTTAGGGCAGGGGCATCCTTTGTCATAAAGAAAAATAATGCAGTCAGACCAATTCCAAGGCTGTAACCGAGCACATACACAACAGATGCTTGTGTGACGACAATCTTGAAAAGCTGCCGATTTGTTACGCCAATAGCTTTCATGGCAGCAAATTGCTTGAGGTTTTCAACTACAAAAATATAGAAGGTCTGAGCAGTGATTGCCCCTCCGATAATAACTCCAAGCATAATGGTAATACCAAAATTAATAGGAATACCCGTGCGTTCAAGATAGTAGTTGATGCTACGCCATGCGAATTCTTCCCTTGTCAGCGCTTGCAATCCTGTGCGCTCCTGAATGGTATTTTTAAGTAACTGAATATTCTTATCGTCGCTGGCCTTCACTAGAATGAAAGGCATCTTGTTGCGCTGTGGTGGAGTCATTTCCATGGCACTATTATAGGTCACATAGACAATCGGAAATGTCAGAAATGTTGGCTGGGCATCACAAATTCCATTAATGATAAGGCGATTATCATTTAATTCGACATATTTGCCCAATGAAAGAGGTTCTCCAGGCCAGGTGAATTTGAACCCGTTACTATCCATGATGGCGCTTTGTGGATTTAATATGGACTTTGTATCTCCCATCACCATCGACGCGCACAAGCCAATCAGACTCACATCATCCACGCCAATAAGCTGTACTTGCTGCGTAAGGCCATCTGGCATTCGGATAGTCGTGAGTCCTTTATAAAATGGCACCGCCCATTTCACGCCAGGAACAGAGCGAACATTTGTTAGTTCAACATCCCGCATTGGCTCTACTTCATCAATGTAGCGCACACGAGTATCCATAACCCATATATCCGCTTCAGATACCGCATGGATAGAGCCTGCTGTGCGCGACATGATGCCTATAAATATGGATACCTGCTGGGAAATAAGCAGCGTGGCGAACGTAACGCCAAATACAAGGCCAATATATTTGGCTTTGTCTCCGATTAACATTTTTAGAGCGACGTTACGCATATCTTGCCTAATTAAGTACTGTATGGTACTATAATAAATATTATATACAATACTGTCAAGTACCATAATTATGACCAAATATAGTGACACCGCTAAAAAACGTGGCAGACCTCGTAACGAGAGGAGGCATGACGAGATTATTGCTGTGGCAACAGAGCTCTTTATGTCGCATGGGCTGCATGCCACTACAATGGAGCATATTGCTCGTCAGCTTGGGGTTTCCAAGCTCACCCTTTATTCGCGCTTTGAGAACAAAGACGCCTTGTTTGCCGCCGTTATTCAAAACAAGTGTCAGGAATATATTCCTGATTCTTTCTTTGGCGATTTCGATAAATATCCGCTGGAAGAATCTCTGTATAAAATTGCGTATGGGCTCATTAACTTAATTATCAGTGATGACGCTCGAAATATTGAGCGCCTGTTGATGGCAGAAGCCAATAAAAATAAAAATTTGATTCTGACATTCTACAAGACTGGGCCTGCACGCGTTAAAGGCATGATTGCAGGGCACTTGGAGCGCCTTCATAAGAAAAAAAAGTTATATGTTCCTGATCCTGTCTATTCTACTCATGTCTTTGGCGCGCTTATCAAAGGGTCTGACATATGCTTTCGGCTGATGATGAATATTCCACCAAAACCAACAAAAGAAGAGATACAAAAATACTGCCAGCAAGCGGTTCATTCATTTATTAAAATGCATGCCCACGAATAAAAGAAATCAGCTCAAATTACCCACTTAAATATACCTTGTTCTATTATTCTTTCGGCTATGGACAAATTAAATATCTTGATTATAGTAATTTCAGAAATTACTGAAATTAGAGAACGTCATGAATCTGCCGCCACTAATTCAATCTTTCGTACTTCACTTTGGCGAAATGGGCAGCCGCTGGGGCATTAACCGTACCGTCGGGCAAATGTATGCACTGCTTTATCTCTCGCCGAAGCCGTTGAATGCGGAAGATATTGCCGAAGCATTAGGCTTTTCGCGCTCGAATGTTAGCATGGGACTCAAGGAACTTGATAGCTGGCAACTGATTCGGCTGAAGCACCTTCCGAACGATAGACGCGATTACTTCACCACGCCAGAGGACATCTGGGAAATTGTGCGCACGTTGGTGGAGGAACGCCGTAAGCGCGAGATTGAGCCAACACTCTCCATGCTGCGCGATGTCATGCTGGAAAATCCATCAAGCGCCGAGGAAAAACATGCGCAAGCTAAAATGCGCGAGATGCACGACCTGATTGAGATGCTCACCGGCTGGTATCAGGACATGCAAAAGATGGATACGGAACGGCTGGTGAACTTGCTAAAGCTCGGCTCGAAGGTATATCGGCTCTATGAGATGAAAGACAAAATAAAGCTGATTTCGGGCGGGAAAGATAAGAAGGAGAAGCGGTGATGGATGCGCTCATGCTCGCCCGCATCCAGTTCGGGGCGAATATCACTTTCCACATTCTGTTTCCTACTATCACCATTGCGCTGGGCTGGATGCTGCTATTCTTCAAGGTTCGCTATAACCGCAGCCTTGATGCGAAATGGATGGATGCCTATAAGTTTTGGGTGAAGATTTTTGCGCTGTGTTTTGCGCTTGGCGTAGTTTCTGGCATCACCATGTCATTCCAGTTCGGCACCAACTGGCCGGGCTTTATGATGGCGGTAGGCAATATCGCAGGCCCATTGCTGGCCTATGAAGTGCTGACTGCGTTTTTTCTGGAAGCAACATTCCTTGGTATTATGCTGTTTGGATTCAACAAGGTTTCCAATCGCGTACATACAACAGCAACCGTGCTGGTGGCGTTTGGCACCACCATGTCGGCATTCTGGATTATTGTGCTTAATTCATGGATGCACACACCCACTGGTTTTGAAATGCGCGATGGCGTGGCGCATGCAACCAGCTGGTTTAATATCGTCTTCAACCCATCCATGCCGTATCGCTTGACGCACATGCTGCTGGCATCTGGCTTAACTGCTGCATTCCTGATTGCTGGAATTTCGGCCTACCGTTTCCTGCGTGGTGATAAATGCGCCAGTGTCATGGCGGCGATGAAAACGGGTATTTACGCGGCAGCTTTGCTGATTCCCATCCAGATTTTTGTGGGTGATATGCACGGCCTCAACACGCTGGAACACCAGCCCGCGAAAGTGGCGGCGATGGAAGGTGTGTGGGAAACCGAACGTGGCGTTCCGATGCTGCTGTTTGCCGTGCCAAATAAAGAAACGCGCAGCAATGATTATGAAATTGGCATACCGAAACTGGCAAGTCTGATTCTGACGCATGGCTGGGATGGCGAGATTAAAGGATTGAATGAATTTGAAGGCAAACATCCACCAGTTGCCCCCGTGTTTTTCGCATTTCGTATCATGGTGGGCGTGGGCATGTTGATGCTTGCCGTATCATGGCTTTCCGCATGGCAGATTAAACGCAAGGGCGAACCCAAACGCTGGCTTGCTTATGTGTTAGTGGGCATGGCGTTCTCAGGATGGGTCGCCACCACGGCAGGCTGGTACACCACCGAAATCGGGCGGCAGCCTTATCTTGTGTATGACGTTCTCACTACTGCGCAGGCAGCTGCAACAAACGTGACCGCTGGTATGATCGGCGCAACACTCGCCATGTACCTCACGCTTTATGCCGTGCTAATCGCTGCATTTATCTCCGTGGTGTTTTATCTGGCGCGTAAGGCCAGCGTGAAGCCCGACCCGTTATCAGAGCAAGCCTTCTCCTCAATCGGTGTCGAAAAAATGGTGGAAGGAAAACTGTAAGATGGAAATCTTCGCAAACGGACAATGGCTGCCGCTGGTATTCATGGCATTGATGGGAATTTCCATCCTCGCCTATGTGATTCTCGATGGCTACGATTTGGGTGTGGGTATGCTAATGACCCGCGCGAGTGATGCGGAAAAAGATAAAATGATCGCCTCCATAGGCCCTTTCTGGGATGCGAACGAAACATGGCTGGTGCTGGGCGTTGGTATTTTGCTCGTAGCATTCCCGATGGCGCATGGGGTGATTCTCACTGCGCTATATCTGCCCACAGCCGTGATGCTGGGCGGACTTATTCTGCGCGGCGTATCGTTTGATTTCCGCGCCAAGGCAAAAGCGAACCATAAGCATTTATGGGATAAATGCTTCATGGGGGGATCGCTCATCTCAGCATTGGCGCAGGGCTATATGCTGGGGCTATATATTGTGGGATTTAATGAAACGCTGGCCACTGTCGCATTTGGGTTGCTGGCAGGAGTATGCCTCGCTGCTGGCTATTGCTTTGTTGGTGCAGGCTGGCT
>JAIXRX010000186.1 GCA_027485005.1 Alphaproteobacteria bacterium | reverse complement strand
GAGGAAATTTTTGGCCCTGTGCTTGCAGTCACGGAATTTGACAGCGAACAACAAGCGATTGAGATGGCCAACCACTCGCCATACGGTTTGGCAGCTTACTTCTTTACCCAAGATTTCCGCCGCATCTGGCGCGTGGGTGAAGCGCTCGAATATGGCATGGTGGGTGCCAATGAAGGGCTGATGAGCACCGAAGTAGCACCCTTTGGCGGTATTAAACAATCGGGCATCGGACGCGAAGGTTCGCACGAGGGCATGGACGAATTCTTGGAGAAAAAATATATCTGCTGGGGAGATATTCGATGAAAATTATTGTGTTAAAAGAAACGGCGGCGCGTGAAGCGCGCTCGGCTATTTCACCTGACGCGGTGAAAAAATATGTCGCGCTCGGCATGAATGTGGAAGTGCAAGCAAGCGCAGCGCTGGCCTCTGGTATTACGGACGAGGCTTTGGAAAAAGCGGGCGCGACTATCTCGAGCAGCCCATCGGTTGCGGATGCGGACATTTTGCTTTCCGTGCAGCGCCCTGCCCCTGCGGTTTTGTCGCAGCTTAAAAAAGGCGCGTTTGCGATTGGTCTGCATTCCCCATACAGCGCGCAGGACGAGCTGAAAACCGCCGCCAGCGCAGGCACCAACCTAATTTCGCTGGAGCTTTTGCCGCGCACCAGCCGCGCACAAAGCATGGACGTGTTGTCGTCCCAGTCCAACCTTGCAGGCTACAAAGCCGTGTTGCTGGGCGCGAATTTCATGAATAAATTATTCCCGATGTTGATGACCTCGGCTGGCACGGTTGCTCCCGCCAAAGTCCTCATCCTCGGCGCAGGTGTGGCAGGGCTGCAAGCGATTGCGACTGCCAAGCGCTTGGGCGCTGTGGTGAGCGCGTTTGACGTGCGCGCCGCTGCCAAAGAGCAAGTGGAATCCTTGGGCGCTAAATTCATTGAAGTGAAAGACGACAGCGCCGCCAATGCCGAAACCGCTGGTGGCTATGCCAAAGAAATGTCGGACGATTATAAACGCAAGCAATCCGAACTGCTCGCGGCCACGATTGTCTCGCAAGACCTCGTGATTACTACCGCGCTCATCCCAGGCAGACCCGCCCCTAAATTACTCACGCCAGCAATGATCGAGAGCATGAAAGAAGGCAGCGTGGTGGTGGATATGGCTGCGATTGCTGGTGGCAATACTGAGCTTACCAAAGCAGACGAAGTGGTGCAGCATAACGGCGTGACCATTCTTGGCCCCACGGATTTGCCAAGCCAAGTAGCGGCGGATGCGACCTCATTATATGCGCGCAATCTGCTCAATTTCGTGATCAACCTTTATCAGAAATCTGACGCTGGGCTTGTCGTGCGTTGGGAAGATGACTTGGTACAAGGCACTCTGCTCTCGCGTGATGGCGCGCTGATTCACCCACTCTTTGCTAACTAGGAGTTTGCGATGGAAGAAAAACTGAACCAATTACAAGAGCAAGCGCAAGGCGTGGCCGCACAAGCCAACACCCTCGCGGAACAATCTGCTAATCTTGCGATTCAGATGGAACAGGCACAAGGCTTAGACCCGTTTATGGTGGGTTTGATGGTGTTCGTGCTGGCCTGCTTTGTGGGTTATTATGTGGTGTGGAAAGTGACCCCTGCGTTGCACACCCCGCTGATGGCCGTGACCAACGCGATTTCTGGGATTATTATCTTAGGCGCAATTATCGCCGCTGGCCCCGTGGTTTCAGAGGGTGCAAGCACCGCCACATGGCTTGGGTTTTTCGGCATTATATTAGCTTCCGTGAATATCTTCGGCGGCTTTGTTGTTACCCAGCGCATGCTGCACATGTTCCGTAAAAAAGAGAAATAGGAGAATTCATCATGACCGAGAAAAAATGTTGCACCAAACCACTCATCATCTCCATCATTGCCATTGCTATTTTCATTTGGGCGTTTGACTTTTTGCTGCATGGTGTGGCGTTGGCGTCATTGTATGAAGCCACGGCCAGCCTCTGGCGTACAGAAGCAGAAATGCAAGCTTACTGGCCGCTTTGCATCGCCTTCCATGTTGCGATGGCCGCTTTATTTACCACTAAATTTTTCTGCTGGCGCAGCAAAGAAGCATGCAGCACCACACCTGAAACCAGCTGCTGCCCGCATAAAAAAAGCATGTGCTATGGCGCATGGGTGGGCGCATTGCTGGGCTTGCCACAATTGATGGTCGTCATCTGGATGCCGATTGGATGGTCGCTGCCTATCGCTTGGGCGCTTGGCGAACTGGTAAAATGGACGTTGGCAGGTTTACTGCTCAACAAACTCTACTCCTGCACAAAGAAAGATTAATCCATGTCTAACATTGCTGCATTTGCCTATCTGATTGCCGCCGTGTGCTTTATTTTAGCACTGCGCGGTTTGTCTTCTCCCGAAACCGCGCGAGGCGGCAATCGCCTTGGCATGGCGGGGATGGCGCTGGCTATCATCACCACTCTCACTTTGCCGCAAGTGCAGCAATATGGCTGGATTGTCGCAGGGATTGCCATTGGTGGCGCAGTTGGTTGGTTTATTGCCAAACGCATCGCGATGACGGCGATGCCGCAGCTTGTGGCGGCGTTCCACTCCTTGGTCGGTTTGGCCGCAGTGTTGATTGCCACCGCGGCACTCTTTGCGCCTGAAAGCTACAATATCGGCACCGCTGGCAGCATCCATGTGGGTAGCCTGATTGAAATGAGCTTGGGCTCGGTCATCGGTGCAATCACCTTCTCAGGTTCGGTCATCGCCTTTGCCAAATTACAGGGCATTATGTCGGGCGCGCCTTTGCGCTTCAAAGGCCAGCATTATGTGAATGCGGGCATTGGCATTGCGATTGTGCTGCTGCTGATTGCGTTTTGTGCCACTGAATCTCACACGCTGTATTTTGTGCTCACGGCGCTTGCCTTCCTAATTGGCTTCTTGCTGATTGTGCCGATTGGTGGAGCGGACATGCCGGTGGTCGTCTCCATGCTCAATTCCTATTCGGGTTGGGCGGCGGCAGGTATCGGCTTTACCTTAGGCAACCCGCTGCTCATCATCACTGGTGCGTTGGTGGGGGCTTCGGGCGCGATTCTGTCGTACATTATGTGCAAAGCGATGAACCGCGATATCTTTAATGTGATCTTCGGCGGCTTTGGCCAAACCGCAGCAGCAGGTGCTGCGGCAGGTGCGGTGGAAGAGCGCCCCGTGAAAGCTGGCAGCGCGGAAGACGCCGCATTTTTGCTGAAAAATGCGAGCTCGGTCATCATCGTTCCGGGATATGGCATGGCGGTGGCGCAAGCGCAGCATGTGGTGCGTGAACTGACCGAAACGCTGGAAAAACACGGCGTGGAAGTGCGCTTTGCGATTCACCCTGTGGCAGGCCGTATGCCTGGGCATATGAACGTGTTGCTGGCGGAAGCGAATGTCCCTTACGACCAAATTCATGAGTTGGAAGACATTAACTCTGATTTCAAGAGCACGGACGTGGTCTATGTGATTGGCGCGAATGACGTGACCAACCCCGCCGCGAAAAACGACCCGCAAAGCCCAATTTTTGGTATGCCCATACTGGATGTGGCGAGCGCCAAAACCATTATTTTCGTGAAGCGCGGCATGGCCGCCGGCTATGCAGGCATTGAAAACAGCTTGTTCTATCAAGACAATACGATGATGCTGTTTGGCGATGCGAAAAAAGTGACGGAGCAATTGGTGAAGGCGCTGGATTAACCCCAAATCGTCATACAATCTTCACACACAGGTTGGCGGGCTTTTGCTATAGTGGCGGCTTAATTGTTTATCTATACCCGCAAAGAAACCGTGAACTTTGCTGGTCCATATATTCAAAAAGATGCCTTGTCACGGGAGGCGAACTAATAATATGAAAACGTACGACCCAAATCTGCTTAATCAAGAATTAGGCAGCTACACAGCGTTTAGCTGTGAAATAAACGAAATCGCCCCCATACTTCAAAGTTTAGGAGGGCAAATCGAAATGCAACGCAATTACGCACCAGCGGTGCGTTTCACGCATTGCAAATTATACTTCTCTCCAAACGGTCTGGAGAAAAAAGATATAGCATTGGTAATTTTCGAATTACCGATAAAAAGGAGGGCGTTGAAGAAAGTTATTTCTATTGAAATAGCAAAACTAAAATCGGCAGGTGAGCTTACGCTGGGAGGCTCATTGAAAGCCCATTTACATAAACCCGTAAAAGGGACAATCACCTGCACCGAAAGGTTGTGGTGATATTAACGAAAAAAGGCCGCCCGCGTGGGTGGCCTTTTTTTGAATACGGTTAGGATAAATCCTAGTCGTTATCCAAGTTCCAGCAGAGAAATTTACGGGCGTGGCAAGGGAGAATGGCGCGAATATCTAAAAGTGTCAGACAAAAAACAATAAAATTTCATGCTTTTTTCTGGATCCCCGCATTCGCGGGGATAACTCCTAGCCCCCCCAATTAAACAAAAAACCTCTGAATCTCATAAAGAGTTTCAGAGGTTTTTTTTTACGACAATGGAGAATCATAGAAACGAATCACCAACGTTTTGCGGTCAGGTTCACCACCTTTCCGCCTCTCAGTTGGCAGTTCCATTTTCCCCATCAACTGCCAATCAAGAACCGTTTGATAGTCAAATCGAACGATCTCAAAGGGATGATCAGAAGGCCAATGACCGAACTCTACCTGCCCTTTTTTATCTCCCGCAAGAAACAAAAGCAAATAAGCCTTCCCTGCTACTTCTGGGTAAGGAGAACAGTGGCGGTAAGTAAAGTCCATACGCACCCATTCATTCCGCCATTCAAACCCTTTAGGGTCAATCAGCCGAAGAATATTTTCTGCCTTCTTACTTTGGTCGGAAGGGGTGTAAATTTCTTCAACCCACAACCGTGGATTTGGGTTGGGACGAGTGTTGGCCATGAAAGCAGCATAAATACTTTCCAACACACTTCCCGCTTTGCGGATATCTGTGGCACGGCGACGTTTTTGTCGCCAATCTTGAAACTCTTTCCAGAGTTTTTTGGCATTATTGACGAGATGCTCGCCAAATAGCCATAAACATATTTTTTCCATATTATTGTAAGTTAAAATTACCGCCGCAATCTAGCATGCGCGCGCGTGAGAAAAAAATGAAGATTTGATGACAATGCGCGCAATTAGCGCGTCAGGCTGCGGAATACAGTTTCGAGGTCGGCTTCTTGGGTCGAGATATCCGCAATACTCACGCCGGCTTGTTGCACGGCAGCCAGCAACTGCCCCACCGCGCTCTCACTGGGTTGATATTGGAACGAAATCTGACCGTCTTCCGTGAGTTTAGCACCTGCGGTTTGCAGCATCTCTGGCAAGGTGTTCAGCATAATCGTCGGGCGCACCAGCAGACATTTGCTGTCAAACTTTGCGAGTAACTGTTTGGTTGGCTCGTTCGCAATCACTTGACCGTGGTTGATAATAGCCACCGTGTCGCACAGTTCCTGCGCTTCTTCCAGATAATGGGTGGTGAGCAGTACGGTGGTGCCTTGCTTGTTAAGCTGGCGCACATATTCCCAAAGCTGCTGACGCAGTTCCACATCTACGCCTGCGGTGGGTTCATCGAGAATCAGTACAGCAGGTTGGTGCACCAAGGCTTTGGCAATCAGTAAACGGCGGCGCATACCACCGGAAAGGCGACGGGCAGAAACATCTGCTTTATCAGTCAAACCCATCGCTTCAATCAGCTCCTCGGTGCGGCGCTGTGCCTTGGGCACGCCATAATACCCCGCATGAATTTCCAGCGCTTCACGCACGGTAAAGAATGTATCGACCACTAATTCTTGTGGCACCACCCCAATGGCAAGACGCGCCGCGCGCATTTGTGAGACAATGTCATGGCCACAGATTTTCGCCACGCCAGAGGTTTTGTTCACTAACCCTGCTAAAATATTGATGAGGGTTGATTTTCCTGCACCATTCGGCCCCAGCAAGCCAAAAAATGCGCCGCGTTCAATGGTGAGATCAATGCCTTTCAACGCTTCTTTAGGAGGTGTTTTTCCGCCCTCATAGGTTTTGCGTAATTGGGTCAGTTCTAAGGCAGGGCTGGTCATTCTAATTCTCACGTGGGCGCATACGGCCGGAGCGTTCTTGTCCGTCTGCATAAGGATTCTTGGGCTTGCGGGGCAGTAGGCGCACCGGCACCCCTTCAAGCCCTGCATATTCGCGCAGGCTATGCAGCAAATAGCGCATATATGACGCGGGTGGTTCGGACGGATAATTGCCGAATAACGCAAAGGTTGGCGGACGCGTTTTGATTTGGGTGGCGTAACGAATTTTAATGCGGCGGCCATTCACCATCGGTGGGGAGTGGGTGGCGAGTGCGTCTTCCAACCAGCGATTAAGCTGGGCGGTGGGCACGCGTTTATTCCACAGCTTCACCATGCGGCATACTTCACGCAGCAAATTTTCAACACCTTCACCCGTTTGCGCGGAAATCGGCACCAACGGCACCCCTCGCACTTCTGGTAAAATAGAATCAAGCTGCTCTTGCGCTTCTTTCATGTATTTGGTGCGCATATTCACTGGCACCACGTCCCATTTATTGACGCAGACCACCAGCGCACGGCCTTCTTTTGCCACCAGATTCGCCAAAGCTAAATCCTGCTTTTCAAAGGATTCGCGCGCGTCCATCATCAGCACGGCCACATTCGCATATTTCAAGGCGCGCAGAGTGTCGCCACCCGCCATTTTCTCAAGGTCTTCCTCCACTTTGCGGCGCTTGCGCAAACCGGCAGTATCCACCAGCGTAAATGGGCGGCCTTTCCATTCCCAGCTGGCGGCAAT
>JAIXRX010000022.1 GCA_027485005.1 Alphaproteobacteria bacterium | reverse complement strand
CATAATATGCTGATTATGATCATGAGTTCTGTATTTGCTGGGTCTTCTGGGATTGTTGTTCTGCTATTCCTTATTTTAGGGATATTTGTTTTCCTGATGACCATGCTGGCTATTCTAATGACCTATCTCAAGGCCATTATTTTGCTCTTTATTTTACTTGGTTTGGCGCCGCTATTTTTTGTGTTTCTTATGTTTCAAGTCACACGCAGTTTATTTGATGCATGGCTTGGAATGACACTTAGCTTTGCACTTCAACCTGTTCTGCTTTTTGCATTTTTTGGCTTATTTACAACTATCATGACGGCATCTATCGATAATATTTTGAGCGATAAACGCATGTGTTATGGAACGGTTTGGGATTTAGGAATTATGGATTTCAAATGGTGGTATTTTGCACCATGGACAGCGGATGGATGTGGGCCTTCAAACTTGCAAGGCGTTGGTGAGGACGGCAATTGTCCGTCAGAAGCATGGATAGCGGATAAAGATAAACCATGGGCGGCGGATGGTGATGTTAAGGCGCCTGCAAGTGCACCGAGTCAACACTATAATGATGATCTCAATGATTATGCGCCGCCATTGCGCAATGTTCTTATCTTCATTGCGGTGTGTATGCTTTGTTTTAGATATACGGAATATGTGGAACAGATTGCACGTGAGCTGACAGGTTCTGGTGGCGGTATCGGGATTGGTTCCAATGCTGGACGGGTAGGGGCAGCAGCTGCTGGTTTGGGGATTACTGATCCGTATAATCTGGCGCGCGACAAAGGGCCGGGTGCAGCAGCATGGGCAGGACAAAAAGGAACGCAGGGGTATGGCTGGGTACGTCAGAAACTTGGTGGTGGCAAAGGGGGCGACGGAGGTGGCATTGAAGGTGAACTAAATGCAGATATTGATAAAACAAAAGGAAAAAAACCTGGCGGTACGGCCTAATTGGAACCTAGACAAAAACTGATATTCTGTTACATAAATAGAAAGAATACAGGAGATGGTATATGCGTAATGTCATAGTAATTTTTTGTCTGCTCGGGCTGGTGGCCTGCACCAAGCCAACCCGTGAATTGAAATCACCATGTGTTGGCACCGAATCATCGCCATGTGGGCCAAAGCGCCCTGTGAACGCTTATATCCCTGTTATGCGTGCCTAAGAGTGTTTATAAACAATAGTGCCTGTGGATAAAAATTGTTTACTTGATTTTTAAAAAGCATTGAAAAATCAGTGTATTAGTTCGTAGGGTTGTCACAGTAATGTCATATATAAACCCTACCTATTTTTCTAAAATTGTGTTATTACTTAACTATTCGCTAATAATTATGTCTGGCGAGTAAATTCCGGTTGTAAGGCGCACATCCTGTGCGTTTTGCTGTGTCTAACCGCATCGGTTCTTTTGGTTCAACCTCAGGAATTCGGTGATTATGTGTGAGGTCTACCCTTTATGGCGACTGCTAAAAAAGCTGCAGCTACTAAATCTGAGTTCAAAGTTGGTAGCTACGTTGTTTACCCAACCCACGGTGTGGGAAAAATCATTGGGGAAGAAACCCAATCGATTGGTGAACATCAATTGAAAGTTTTCGTAATTGCATTTGAGCGTGACAAAATGACGTTGCGCGTGCCTGTTCACCGCGCCGAGACCGCAGGTCTTCGCACGATCAGCTCGAATGACAATATCGACAAAGCCCTTAAGACACTTAAAGGTAAGGCGAAAGCCGCGCGTGGTATGTGGAGCCGTCGTGCTCAGGAATATGAAGCAAAAATCAACTCTGGCTGCCTGATTTCTGTGGCAGAAGTGGTGCGTGACCTTCATAAAAACATGGATCAATCGGAGCGTTCTTACTCTGAGCGTATGATTTATGAATCCGCCTTCAACCGCATGGTAGGCGAATTGGCTGCAGCAGAAAAAATTGATTCTGATTCAGCCAAAGATCGCTTGCTTGAAGTATTGAAAAAACAAGCCGCCTAACCGCGCCTTGCATGCTCACAAAAAAGCCCCTGACACTTTTGGTGTTGGGGGCTTTTTTTAACCTCATCGCGAATATATTATGATTTTGCTGATTCAGATTATTATTTTTAGCGCGATTTATTATTTTATGCTTCGCGCACATCGGGGCGATGGCCTTGAGCATGCTCATTCAAAAGAGTACCCTGATGGGTTGATTGATACGCATAAAGGAAAAATTAGCAAAATTGGCGTGAACCGTATTGCTCAACGCACTTTTATTATTGTGCGCGAGCGGTGGTATCATCGCATTTTTAAATTTCTTGGGTTGGCTGTTGAAATTTCAACGGGCGACGAAACCCTCGATAAAAAGCTCTATTTCATTTGTGATGATGAAGATTACCTAGCGGATGCTTTTGCCAAAAAAGAAGTGCAAACATTGCTCGCCCATCTTTTCTTGCAGCCTATTCGCACGCTTTATGCCACGCGCAATAAAATGTGGGTGGTGCCGCGTTTCATCGGGCGATTAAATAACGAGGCTGATCATAAAAATGGTTTGTGGGAAAACCTCTCGCAGCTTGCCAAAGCACTGGAAGAAATAGAGCGCGCACACGGTGTTTATCATCCCTCTTCATTGCGTACTAAGGCTTTGCTATTTGTGGTTGCGCATGCGGCTTTGTGCGCCAGCGCATTTTTTATTCTGATTCCAACATTTTTCTCCAGCACTGAAATCACGTCCTTGCAATCGCTTGTAAATGTGGGCGCTGTGATTGGTATGGTGTTGGCAGTTGGCTGGGCGGTGTTGATTCAGCACCTATTGGCGGGCACCTCATGGCTAGGGTGGGTGGCCGCTGATTTTTTGTTGTTTGGCGTGTTTGGTTTTATGGTTTGCGGCATTGCATTAACGCGAGAAACCAACATATTGCTCGACCGTTCAGAGCAACAAATCTATTCAACGCCACTATTACAAAAAACATGTCATATTGATTGCAAGCGCCGCTCTGGAAAACATACCTATCATACAACCTATCCTTTGACTGAGCAGCAGTGCCTGCCAGAGAATCGTCAGCATGTTTTGCAATCTATATCACAAAATAATTCCAAATGCCGTTCGGGGGCAGATTTAGAATACCGCATGTGGGTATTGCATTGGGACCCGCAAAATAATCCCTATTATTCGTTTGCTGCCACGGCACAGAATTATGATATGGCAAAGGTAGAAAAGCCCATCAACATCCCATTACATAAGGGTTTTTGGGGAGTGGAGTGGGTTGATATAGAGGAAATTACTCCTACACCTTAGGCAAATCACCACAATCATTTGACCTTTATTGTTCATGTTGCTAGAATCATTGCGTTATTAATCTAAAAGGAATAAGCATTTTGCTCATCCCGCATAAACATTTTTTTGAAGTCTCTTCAGTGGCTGCATGTTGTTGCTGTCGCTCTTGCTGCGCGTGCTGTTGCTGCGCCTAGCACGCTTTTTTTGAACAGACTTTCAACAATGTTTTTGTGGTATTTTTATGCTTTTAATCGAGACGTTTCTCGCGCCTGACGCTTTTGGTGGTGTTGGCCTTTTCTCCTCCCATGCTATCCCTCAAGGCACGCAAATCTGGCGCTATGAACCTGCCGTGGACGTGTTTTTTACTTTGCCTGAATATGCCGCTTTGCCGCCTGCGGTAAAACAGAAAATCGGCATCCATGTCTATCCCGCTGTGGCAGACAGTCAATTCGGCGTGATGTATAGCCGCGACCATGACCGCTACACCAACCATAGCGACCGCCCAAATACTGGGCCAAGCTGGGGGCAAAGGGCAGGGGAAACGCTGGCTGAACCAGTGTTTGCGCTGCGTGACATTGCGGCAGGGGAAGAAATTACCACCGATTACATGCGTTTTACACCCCCGCAGATTGCGCGCTATTTCATGGGTTTGCCGTCTTTTGAATTTTTGCGGGATGTTTCGAGCGTAGCGGCCTAGGCCTTGTGGACGTTCATTTTATTTCTTTTTGCAGCACGGCCTAAGAGAAAAAGGCGCAATCCATACTTGCCACCACGCAGGATACATGGGATAAATCGCGCCATCTCTTCTCAAGAAAGTAACATGATATGACGACGCCTAAAAAGATTATTGTGCCACACCCAGCGGGGGATGTGGTGTTTGCCAATAACCTGCCATTTTCCTTGATTGCAGGGCCATGCCAGCTCGAAACGCGCGACCATGCGTTGATGATGGCGTCTGCGCTCAAGAAAATCGCGGACAAATTGGGCATCGGTTTTATCTATAAAACCTCCTACGACAAAGCGAACCGCACGAGCCTGCAAGGCAAGCGTGGCGCGGGTTTGGAAGCGTCGCTTCCTGTGTTTGAAGAGATTCGCAAAGAGATTGGCTGCCCCGTGTTGACTGACGTGCATGAAGCCGCGCATTGCGCGCTGGTAGCGCCTGTGGTGGATGTGTTGCAGATTCCGGCGTTTCTTTGTCGCCAAACCGATTTGCTGAAAGCCGCCGCCGAAACTGGCCGCGTGGTGAATGTCAAAAAAGGCCAGTTTCTTGCGCCATGGGACATGAAAAATGTGGCCAGCAAAATGGAAGATTTTGGCAATACCAACGTGATTCTGACTGAGCGCGGCGTTTCCTTTGGCTACAATACGCTGGTGGTGGACATGCGCGCTTTCCCGATTATGGCGCAAACGGGCTACCCTGTGGTGTTGGACGCCACGCATTCGGTGCAGCAACCGGGCGGCCAAGGCACCTCTTCGGGCGGGCAGCGCGAATTTGTGCCGACCTTGTCGCGTGCCGCAGTGGCCGTGGGTGTGGCTGGTTTGTTCATGGAAAGCCATGAAAACCCAGACTGTGCGCCGTCGGACGGACCAAACATGGTGCCGCTGGATCAGATGGAAAAATTACTTTCCGACCTGAAACGCCTTGACGAAGTCGCCAAATCTCTTGCATAAAACGCGCATCATTTTACCTCGCTGAAAAGGACTCTGCCATGACTGAAATTCTTAGCATCCACGCCCGTGAAATCATTGATAGCCGCGGCAATCCAACGGTTGAAGTCGATGTAGAATTGGCCAGTGGTGGCTTTGGTCGTGCAGCGGTGCCGTCGGGCGCGAGCACGGGCACACTCGAAGCGCTGGAACTGCGCGACGGTGATAAATTCCGCTATATGGGCAAAGGCGTGCGTAAGGCTGTGGAAGCGGTGAATGGCGAAATTCAAGACGCGCTGCTTGGCTTGGATGCCACCGAGCAAAGCAAACTAGACGCGATGATGATTGCGCTGGATGGCACGCCGAATAAAGCGCGTTTGGGTGCGAATGCCATTTTGGGTGTGTCACTCGCACTCGCGCATGCTTCGGCGCACAGCCTTGGTCAGCCGCTCTATCGCTACCTTGGCGGCACCTTTGCGCATGTGTTGCCTGTGCCGATGATGAACGTCATCAATGGCGGCGCGCATGCCAACAATCCGATCGATATTCAAGAATTTATGGTGATGCCGGTGGGCGCAGAAAATCAAGCGCATTCATTGCAAATGGGCGCGGAAATTTTCCACACGCTGAAAAAGATTTTGGCTGACAAAGGCTTTTCCACCGCCGTGGGTGACGAAGGTGGCTTTGCACCAGACCTGAAAAGCTCAGACGAAGCCTTGAGCGTGCTCATGCAAGCCATCGAAAAAGCGGGCTACAAACCAGGTGTGGACGTGGTGTTGGCCTTGGACGCTGCGGCTAGCGAATTCTCTAAAAAAGGCCAATATCATCTAGAAGGCGAAGGCAAAAAGCTGGATGCCGCAGGTATGGTAAAATATTACGAAGATTTGTGCGCGCGCTACCCAATCGCTTCGATTGAAGACGGTATGGGTGAGGATGACCGCGCGGGTTGGAAACTTCTGACTGAATCTTTGGGCAAGAAAATCCAACTCGTGGGTGACGATTTATTTGTGACCAACCCAACCATTTTGAAGCAAGGCATTGCGGATGGTTTAGCGAATGCATTGCTGGTAAAAGTCAACCAAATCGGCACGCTGACCGAAACGCTGGAAGCGGTGCAAATGGCGCAGCGTGCGGGCTATCGCGCCGTGCTTTCGCATCGCTCAGGCGAAACCGAGGACACCACCATTTCGCACATTGCAGTGGCCACCAATTGCGGCCAAATCAAAACGGGTTCGCTTTCGCGCTCAGATCGCTTGGCAAAATATAACGAGCTTCTTCGCATTGAAGAACAACTCGGCACGCAAGCACGTTATGCAGGAGTATCCGCACTCCCTTTTGACATGTCGGCCACAGCCAGTAAAAAATTAGATAAAGCTGCATAATTTTTTCTGGCTCGTGCCTTTTGTTGCTTGCAATTATTTGGCCTGTGTATAACTTGTATTTAATAGCTAAAAAATAACACAAAACACAGGGTTGGGAATGGCACAAAGCGCACGTTTTGGTGCACATATGTCCTATAAGGGCACACAAAGCCTTCGTTGGCAGCGTTTTCTCATGCCTGCTTTCTACGCGCTGGCCGTCATGTATATCGGCTATCACACCTTCAATGGTGACCGTGGTTTGTATGCATGGGTCAAAGAACAGCGCCACCTTACTGAGTTGCAACAGGAACTCACCCAAGTTAATCAAGCGCAAATGGATTTACAAAAACGTATTTCTCTTATGCAGCCAAACTCTCTTGATCTCGACATGTTAGACGAGCAGGTGCGCAAAAATATTGGCGCCGCAGGTATGGACGAAATGGTCGTCTATATCGACCCCGAGCAAATGTCCTCACCTAGCAAGAGTGATACAGTTTATTAGCTCTCGCAGTTCTCCTAAAGGCTTAACGTAATGTTGCGCCAAGTTTTGCTGCTGCTTCAACTATTGCCTTTGAAATCGCATCAATCTCTGCCTCTTCCAGCGTTTTGGCCATCGATTGCAGCGTGATACGCACCGCCAGAGATTTCTTGCCTTCAGGCATATTTTTTCCTTCGTAAAGGTCAAACACACGAACATCTTTCAGCAGATTTTTCTCGGCGCGGCGCAGTGCGTTTAATAAATCACCAGCAGGTAGATCACGGTTGATGACAAAGGCAAAATCGCGTTCTACGGCTTGAAATTCAGATACTTTCAAGGCTGCACGTGCACTGCCTTTTGCTTTGGCAAATGGCATATTTTCCAAGAAAATTTCACATCCGACCACCGGTGCTTCCACATCCATCAGCGTGAGTGTCTGCGGATGAATTTCGCCCACATATCCTACCACGACTTTTCCTAATAGTAGCGCTGCAGAGCGACCAGGATGGTAGTAATTCGGCGCGCCTTTGCTGTCTATTGTGATGTTATTCGGGCTTAGGCCCGCGAGCGAGAGAAGCGCTAGCGCGTCCGCTTTCGCATCAAATGCATCCACTGCGCGGGCAGTTTCATGCACCCCTTGTGGGGTCATCACACCAGCACGAATAGCGGTGGCCACTGTTTTTTGTTCGTCAATTTGCGTGCCGTTCCACACCGCTCCCACTTCAAACAAACCAAGCGCCTCTGCGCCACGGCGGGCGTTGATTCCCCATGCGGAAAGCAACGGCGGCACAATGCTTGGGCGCATTACGCTTAAGTCTGGGTGAATTGGATTTTGCAAGGTCAGCGCGTCTGCGACACCACCAAAATGCGTGGCAGCTGCGGCAGAAACCATGCTCCAATGATAGCCTTCCAACAGCCCACGCGATGCGAGCATTCGACGTGCTTGTTGAATGCGTTTTTGCAGTGGCGTTAGCACGGCGCTAGCGACTAAGGGCGAGTTTGGCAGCGGAGTGGAGGGGATATGATGATACCCACGCACGCGCAAAACTTCTTCTGCTAAATCCGCAATATGCGAAACATCTGCGCGCCAGCTTGGCACGGTGGCTTTGCCGTTCGTTACGCTAAAGCCAAGCGAGGTAAGCGTTTCTTCACATTCTTTGGCGGTAAAGTTGGTGCCACCAAGCGCGTTGATACGCGCGGTATCAATCACCACGTCGCGCGGGGCAGGCAGCGCGTCAGCGGTGCGCTCCACTAGCAATTCGCTCGCTTCACCACCGCACAAATCCATAATCATTTGCACCGCAAGACGCGCGCCAGTTTCGACAAAGCCAGCATCCACGCCACGTTCAAAACGATAGCGCGCATCGGAGAGAATTTGCAACGCGCGTCCAGCGGCTGCCACGCGGGCAGGGGTGAACCATGCGCATTCCAAAAACACATCGGTGGTGTTTTCGTCGCAACCAGTCGCCTCGCCACCAATCACACCCGCAATAGCCACAGCATTTTTGCTGTCGGCAATCACGGTAATATTCTCATCGAGCGTGTAAGATTTGCCGTTGAGTGCTGCGAGTGTTTCACCTGCTTTGGCGCGGCGCACTTCAATGTCACCCTGCAATTTTTTGAGGTCATAGACGTGCAGTGGGCGGTTGAGCGCCAGCGTGAAATAGTTGGTAATGTCCACCAATGTTGAAATGGATTTTTGACCGACGGACTCCAAGCGCTT
>JAIXRX010000034.1 GCA_027485005.1 Alphaproteobacteria bacterium | reverse complement strand
CAGGAAAACGCAGCGCTCAAAGATTTGCTGAATTATTTGCAAACAACCAGTTCTTTCTCTGCCGACGAATTGCAAACCGAAGTTTTTGAAATTGGCAAACGTCATGGGTTTGAAAATCTGCGTGATTGGTTTAAGGCGCTCTATGAAACCTTGCTGGGCCAAAGCACGGGGCCGCGCATGGGGTCATTTATTGCGTTGTTTGGCAAGCAAGAAACTGCTGCGCTTATTTCGCGCGTGCTGGCGGGTGAAAGTTTGGCGGCGTAAGAAAATATATGCAAAAAATTGAATTTTTTGAGCTGCTCGCTAAACAATATAATGGTTTTATCCTTGATTTATGGGGCGTGATTCACGACGGTGCGGACGCTTATCCCGGCGCAGTGGACTGCCTACAAGCCTTGTGTGCGCAGGGGAAGCCAGTGGTGCTGCTTTCCAATGCGCCCCGTCCTGCCGCGCAGGTGGAAGAGAAAATGGAAAAAATGGGCGTTTCCAAAGATTGGTATCAAGCCATTATTACCAGCGGTGAAGCGGCGCGAGTTTATCTGCAAGACGCTTCACAAAAATCATGGGGCAAAAAATATTTCTTTGTGGGTTTGCCAGACGACGAAGCGATGATGGAAAATATGCCATTTGCGCGCACCCAAAATATCAACGAAGCCGACTGGGTGTTGTGTGCGGGTTATGACTATTTTGGCCAAGCGCCTGAAGAGCAAGACGCATTGCTTGCCGCAGCGAAAGAAAAAAATCTACCCATGCTTTGCATCAATCCAGACATTGAAGTAGTGCGTCAGACGGGTGAAAAAATTCTATGCGCGGGGCATTTGGCTAAGCGTTACGAGGCGCTGGGCGGTGCCGTGGATTATATCGGCAAGCCTCACCCATATGTTTATGATCTCGCGTTCAAACATTTTGAGCATTTGGCGCGCGGCCAAATTCTTGCGGTGGGTGACGGCCATCATACCGACATTGTAGGCGCGAATCAGGCAGGTATTCCTTGCGTGTTAGTCACGGGTGGGATTTTGAAAGAAACTGCGAAAGACGAAGCAAAGCTAGTGGAAGTGTTGGCGCATTGTGGTGCAAAACCAGACTATGTGATGCCTGCCTTTAACTGGCAATAACCTCATTTATTGCTTCAAAAGGCCTCGGGTTTTAGCCAATAGCGGTTCGCTCAGCCAATGCTGATAGCTTTCAATGCGCTCGACCTCTTCGCCTTTTCGGTTAAATAAAATCGTGGTCGGCAGCCCGCTGAGCTTGTGGCTGTAAAACATTTTTTTGCTGTCTTTAACGATAACCAGATTCGCTGTCGGGTGCTTTTGTAAAAAAGCGTCTAGCTTGGCGTTGTCTTTGTCTTGGCTAGCGGCAATAATCACCAGCCCCTCGCTTTCAAACTTTTTCGCAAGCGCGTCTAAATCTGGCAGTTCTTTTACGCAAGGAGGGCACCACGTAGCCCAGAAATTGAGCAAAATGGCGCGGCCACGATATTGATTCAGCGCCACCACGTTGCCTTTCAAATCTTCAAACGCATAATCGTCCAAAGCAGTGGCGGGCTGTGTACTTTTTTCCTCTAAGGTCAGCCTGTTGGTGTCGTTTTGAGCGTTTAATGGCAAATGATTCGCGCCCCACCAGGTCAAAGCGCTCGTGGCGCACAAAATCCCTGTGAGTAGGCTTGCCAAAAGGTAGCGCTTGCGTGTATTCATGGGGCATGTCCTTGTAGTGATGAAAGGTGTTATCGATGGCTAAAGCCGCCCCTGTTTCTACCAAGTCGCGTGTTGCGGCGCAAGCAAAGTCCAAAACGTCTAACGCCATGTGGGGTGGGCGTTTTTCTGAGGCCCCTTCGGCGCTCATGCAGCGCATCAACGCATCTATTTTCTTTGACCATAAACTTTATGCCCAAGATATTCGCGGCTCGATTGCCCATGCGCAGATGCTTGCCGAACAAAAAATTATTTCTGCGGCAGAGGCCAAGCAGATGGTGGCGGGGCTCAAGCAAATCGAAAAAGAAATTGCCGCTGGTAAAATGGTTTGGCGCGAGGAGCTGGAAGACATCCACATGCATGTGGAATCACGCTTGAAAGAAATCATCGGCCCTGTGGCGGGTAAGTTGCATACTGCGCGTTCGCGTAATGACCAAGTGGCCACGGATTTTAAGCTCTTTGTGCGCGATAAAATGGACGAGATGGATGCGGCGTTGCAAACGCTGCAAGCCACATTGCTTGCACGCGCCAGCCAACATGCGAATGATTTATTGCCAGGCTTTACCCATTTGCAAATCGCGCAACCTGTGTCATTCGGCCATCATTTGCTGGCCTATGTAGAAATGTTTGGCCGTGACCGTTCACGCCTGCAAGATGCACGCAAACGCATGAATGAATCGCCACTTGGTTCAGCGGCATTGGCTGGCACGCCTTATCCGATCAATCGCCATCACACGGCTAAATCACTTGGTTTTTCTGCGCCAACAGCCAATTCATTGGACGGCGTTTCCGACCGTGATTTTACCCTAGATTTCCTTTCGGCGGCGAGCATTTCGATGATGCATCTTTCGCGTTTAGCCGAAGAATTGATTCATTGGTCAACGCCATTTTTTGGATTTGTGACACTATCGGATGCGTTTACATCGGGCAGCTCGATCATGCCGCAAAAGAAAAATCCGGATGCAGCAGAGCTCGTGCGCGGCAAAACAGGCCGTGTGTATGGTTCGCTGATGGCCTTGCTCACCACGCTAAAAGCTTTGCCGCTCGCTTATAATAAAGACATGCAAGAAGACAAAGAGCCGTTGTTTGACGCCGCAGAGCAGTGGAGCATTTGTGTGGCGGCGATGAACGGTATGATGGCTGATATGAAAGTACACACCAAACGCATGGATGAAGTAGCGGGTTGGGGCTATGCGACAGCGACCGATTTAGCTGATTGGCTGGTGCGCGAACTTGGCTTGCCATTCCGCGAAGCACACCATGT
>JAIXRX010000136.1 GCA_027485005.1 Alphaproteobacteria bacterium | reverse complement strand
GGGCGGCGCGCACGCAAGCTGTATAAATCGGCCTGTTCTTGCAATAATTTATAGGTGCCTAAACCAACCGTGCCAAGGCCTGCAATCGCAATGCGTAATGGGGTATGCGCCATGACTATTCTACACGGTCAGCATAACGAGAGGGCGCAAGCAAACGGGATGCACGGGGCGCTTCGTCATCAAAGCTGGAAGGAGAAGGCAGGCCTGGAACAGACGCTACGGGCGTTGCCACAGGCACAGAAACAGGGGATCCAAGAGAAATATCGCCCTGATGTTCTTTAGTTGTACTCTGCTCAGGATAGCTCGACAAATCTTTCACTGGGGTCTGTGGCGCGTAGCTTGGAGCGTCACTAAAGCCACTCAAAGCTGGCGGCACCACTAAATCCACGGAGCGGGGCGCTGCAACGGGGGATGGTGGCGGAGGTAACACAGAAGGTTTGCCATTAACCAGTGGCGTATATGCGTTTTGTGACGCTGGTGCTGGCGCTGGCAATGTCGGGGCTGGCAAGACCACATCCGCAGATGGGGTATTCGTGATGCGCGCAACTGGCGGCATATATCCGCTAGTAGAGTCAGCGGGCGGCAAAGCCACCATCAACGAAGCGTCAGGAGCAGGAGTATTAGCCATAGCCGTTGTTGCCTCAGGCGCCAACTGAACGGGCGCGACTTTAGGCACAAAATCTCCATCCACCGGCATTGCATAATTCAATGCGGAAGTACTTGTACCTACCGGAGGCGTTTGACCAATGAAGGTGTTCTCACCGTTCTTCATAAAATCTTGACGCAATGTTTCATTTTGCTTTTGCTGAAACTGCAACTCATCCATCGCTTGATGGCGCACTTCCACGGGTACAATCGCGGGGTTATCAGGTGTCTGATTCAGCAAAGGATATTCTTGCGGCTTCGCGGAAGATGTATGTTCTTCTTCACCCCCCATCCCAAAAAGATTTTTGGTTTTCCCCCACAAGCCTGGCTTTTCTTCAGAAGTAGGAGATGAACGGTCCGAGCTTTGTTGCGGCGCAACATTTTGTAACGAGCTCTCAGGCGGCGCTTGATACAACACCGGTGATTGCCCTGATATATCCAACGTACCCATCTGGTTCATACCCATATTTTGAGCATTCTGACTTGAAGGCATCTGACCTTTTTCCATCATCACAGCACCCGCTGTTTTATCCCCTGCATTAAGCGCCGGAAGGCGCTTGGGCCCTAACGCTGCGGCCATTTCTTCTTCATCACTATCAGTCAAACCCATGGTTTGCACAGTGTGACTAATGGTACTGCAGCTTATCAGACATAATAATGCCATACCAGAAACTCCACCTTTGGTTAATAAAAAGAAAGGATTAGTGCGAGAGTGGTGCGTCTTTTTCATGTTGATTCCGTATGGTTAAACATTGCCTTCATGCGCAACTCAGTGCTATAGATTTAGCCCTTACAAAGCGTGTTAGCATGTGGTCTAAGCACCATAGCTTTCCCATGATAACGGCGCAACCGTTATCAGACACAAAACACATGCTTTTTGTAGGTAACATAGGAGTTTTAATATGGCCGCTACCAAGAAAACACAAAACCCAGAAATTTCTACCAAAGAAATGCAAGAAAATTGGGTAAAAATTGCACATAATATGCAGCATCTGTGGCAAGCGATGGCTAAACGCCAGGCGAGTGGCCCGGTTTCACCATCTTCCACGTTGCGAGCTAGTAAAGCCTTTGCTGAACTAAGCGCGCGCCTTTCTTCTGACCCGTCAAAACTTTACTCTATGAACATGCAGTTTTGGAATGACAGCATGCAGCTCTGGCAAGACGCAACGCAACGGGCTTTGGGTGAACCCGCCCCTGCCAAACCTAATAATGCAAAGAAGGATAAGCGTTTCAAGGATGATGCATGGGATGAGAATTTTGTGTTCGATTTTCTAAAAGAATCCTATTTGCTAGTGAGCAAACACTTACATGACGGTGTGTTGCAAGTAGATGGCATGAGCCCACAAACCTCAAAAACGGTTGAGTTTTATACCAAACAATGGGTGGATGCTTTGTCACCAAGCAACTATCCGCTAACAAACCCAGAAGTGCTCCGCGCAACGCTTGAAACGCATGGCGAAAATCTTTCCAAGGGCGTTGAAAATCTGCTGCGCGACATTGAAGATGGTAGCATTAAAATGTCAGACGGCGAGCCTTTTATAATGGGGCAAACCATCGCCTCGACGCCAGGCAAGGTGGTGTTCAAAAATAACTTGATGGAGCTGATTCAATATACGCCAACCACTTCTCAGGTTTATGAAACCCCCATGCTCATGATCCCCGCATGGATTAATAAATATTATGTGCTGGACCTGCAGCCAGAAAATTCACTCGTCAAATGGTTGGTTGAACAAGGCCATACCGTTTTCATGATTTCATGGGTAAATCCCGATGGAACCTACCGCAACACCCGCTTTGACGACTACATGACACAAGGCGTGATTGCAGCGATGGATGCGATTGAATCTATCACCAAACAGCCATCAGTGAATGCCGTTGGCTATTGTTTGGGGGGTACATTGCTGTCTATCACCAGCGGCTATCTTAGCGCCAAGAAGCAATCTGAGCGCCTTAAAAGCATGACGCTTCTAACAACGCTTATCGACTTCTCAGATCCTGGAGAATTAGGGGTATTTGTAGATGAAGAGCAGATTGATGATTTGCAGCGCCGCATGGAAAGCAAAGGGTATCTTGACGGTCGCGATATGGCGATGACTTTCAATTTATTGCGCGCCAATGATTTAATCTGGTCGTTTGTAGTGCAGAATTATTTGCTTGGCAAAACCCCCTTCCCGTTCGACATGCTCTATTGGAATTCAGATGCAACGCGCCTGCCTGCCACTATGCATAATTTTTACATGCGTAATATGTATTTACACAATCATCTTAAAGATCCAGGTGGGATTATTGTGGACCGTATCGCGATCGATCTGCATCAGGTTAAAACACCTGTCTATTTCCTCTCTGCACAAGACGATCACATTGCCCCATGGGAGAGTACTTACATGGGGACTAATATTTTCAAAGGGCCCTTGCGCTTTGTATTAACAGGTAGTGGCCATATTGCTGGTGTTATTAATTCACCGCATAAGAATAAATATGCTTACCGTACGAACGCCCTCACGCCTGAAGATGCGCAAAGCTGGCTGAATGGTTCGAGCGAAACAGCAGGCTCTTGGTGGCCCGATTGGCAGCGATGGGTAAAAACATTCGCAGGCCGTAAGATCTCTGCACGCACCCTTGATTCTGCGGCTCATAAGAAAATGACTGACGCTCCAGGGGATTATGTGAAAGTGCGAAGCTAGAGCGTATTAAGTAATTCTGAACTGGCGGTGCGGCGGGCGTTCTCCCGCCCTACCCATGAATCTGGAGCACTTGATGAATCGTTCAACAACGGCGCTTGTTCTGGTGCTGAATCTGTGTGTAAGCTGCTCCACGCCTGCTTAATGCCCCCTTCATGGTAGGCATCTTTTAGGTGACTGGCCTTTTCTTTTGCCTGCAGGAAGGTTTCTCGCGTTTGTTCAATGCCTTTGCTCCAGGCGTGTGACGCACTCTCAGACATTTGTCGATAAAGACTCGCTGGTTTGCCATCAAGACGCGGCACACCTGAATGTTGTCCTACTGCCAAATAGGCCAGCTCGCCAACTGCAATCCGTTTCGCATTAATATCCGCCGTGATGTCGGCTAAATGATAGGTATCATTCAAACTCGCCAGCGCCTTTATTTTATCACCCATCTCTAACGCATCGAATGGTTTGCCAAATCGCCCTTCAATCGCCATCGCTAGATCAGGAGAGGCCTGAATAAAAACGCCCAATACTTGTTCTTGGGAAATAGCATGCCCACGCTGCTGCGTTAATTTCAAATCATGAATCTTGTCATGTACTGTAGGGCCATCAATGCCCAAAACCTTTTCACCAATTCCACCCAAGACTTTCTTTACCACTTGCGTCGCGACAATGTTCGAAGCAATTGCTGCGAATAAAAGGCCACCGCCCGCAAGACCAAAGCTCCCAAGTAGTGCAATCCCGCCAAACATCATAGCCGCGCCTACCAGCAACGTTGACGCAACCCAAGAAAACATATGATTGTTTCGCGTACGATCATTTTTAATCATCGCTTCTTCAATCACAGGATTGACTTGAGCGGCTTGTTCCAAATCATCCGTGGTTACGCTACGGGGACTTTTACCCAAAGACGCCGCAATCTCTCTTCGATAAGACTCGACTAAACGATCTTCTTCAATCTCGTGCTCCTGATAAGCCATGTAGGCCCTTGCACCTGCACTGAGTCCTATGCCACCAAACGCTAGTGCTTCAGTCATGGCAGGCAAAGCCACTCCACTCGCTTTGGCCACGGCAATTTTTGAAATACTGGTACTGGTCATAAGCCTGAACAAAGCCACCACACTGCGACCACCCAACCAATGAGCGGTTTGCCGTGCACGGAATCCAGCCTCCGTAATTTCTGCAGCGAAATCGATGCCTGCCATATCTCTCCTTGAGCGTGCATCGTCATTGACACACGTCGTCATTAGAGATTTTACTCTCTAAACCCTCAAAGAAGTGTTAATTTTTTATGACAAAACAGGGGATTAGCCCCTAGCGATAGGCGGCTGCTAAGGCCACATAATTCGCCGCCGACACAGGGATAAAATCAGCCTCGGAAAGCTTTAAGTCTCTGAAATATCTCGCTGGATTTCCGGCCCAAAGCTGGCCCGTCGGCACCACTTTACCCGGAGCCACCAACGCCCCAGCCGCCACCATCGCCCCTTTTTGTACCACCGCACCGTCCATGACCACAGCTCCCATGCCCACAAAACAATCATCTTCCAGCGTGCAAGCATGCAGCAAAACTTTATGCCCAATGGTAATCCCCGCGCCGATTTTGGTGGGGCCTGTTTTACGTGTGACATGCACCACCGAGCCATCTTGAATATTAGTCCGCTCTCCAACATGGATAGACTGCACATCGCCGCGCAACACGCAGCCAAACCAAATATTAGCCTCAGCTTCAATCGTCACATCGCCAATAATCACGGCACCAGGCGCAACAAATGCACTTGGATGAATCGTCGGCATCACGCCTTGGTAAGGAAGAATAATTGGCGATGCACTCATGACTAAACCACTCCCCCGCGATGATGAAGCCCCAGCGTTTCAGCATATCCAAAGCGTGCATTAAAATTCTGCAACGCCTGACCAGAAGCGCCTTTTACCACATTATCAATCACACTCACAATGATCATGCCGTGGGCAATGCGGTCTTGAAATATATTCATAAAACATTGGTTGGTACCGCGCACATGGGCGGTTGTTGGCGTAACGCCCACTGGCAACATCTGCACGAATGGCTCATTCATATAATATTTTTCTAATATTTCACGCGCCCGTTCTAGACTAGTATCTTTATTGAGTGTCACATAGATGGTCGAGAGCATACCACGGTTCATCGGCACTAAATGCGGCGTAAAGCGAAAATGCTTAGAAACACCGCTAGCAGCCAGTTCCATCTCTTGCATCATCTCTGGCATATGACGATGATGGCCAACACCATACGCCGAAAAACTTTCATTCACTTCGCAATAAAGTAAGTTTTCTTTGAGCGATCGTCCTGCCCCAGACACACCCGATTTGGCATCCGCAATAATCCCTGCGCTCACGTCAATCACACCTGCTTTTAGCAAGGGCAACAATGGCAGTAACACACTGGTCGGGTAGCAGCCAGGATTAGCAATCAGGTTTGTTTTTTTTACCGCCGCGCGGTTATGCTCTGTCAACCCATACACAGCTTTTGCTTGCTGTGGCAGTGCTTGATGCGCATGGCCATACCACTGCGCATAAGTGTCCGCATCACGCAGCCTAAAATCGGCAGAAAGATCTATAATCACGCAAGATTCAGGCAAAGTTTTTACTACCGCTTGCGTGGTCGCATGGGGCAAGCAACAAAACACCACATCCACCGCAGCAAAATCAATCGCATCAATTTTCTGCATCACCGGCAAATCATAGGCAGAAAAATGCGGATACAATTCAGTAAATGCCTTGCCGGCCTGTTTGTCAGCAGAAAGGGCCACAATCTCAATCTGGGGATGTGATAATAGAAAACCTATCAGCTCGGCACCTGTATAGCCGCTCGCACCCAAAATCGCTGTCCGTTGTTTTTGCGTCATGTGATTCTCCTGAGGGATATGTAATAAAAAAGGGCTTGGAAAACCAAGCCCTTTTTTGATTCCGTAAAATTCCGGTAAAAGCGCTGGTTTAGCGTTTAGAGAACTGGAAGCTACGGCGAGCTTTAGCTTTACCGTATTTCTTACGTTCAACCACACGCGCATCACGGGTGAGGAACCCACCTTGACGCAGCGCAACGTGGAAACCAGCATCATAGGTATCAAGCGCACGGCTAATACCATGACGTACAGCACCTGCTTGACCCGACAAACCACCACCCACAACGGTGCACAGAATATCAAAGTTGCCAATGCGATCTACAGCAGCCAGAGGCTGATTAACAATCATGCGCAACACAGGACGAGCAAAATAAGTTTCAAGTGTTTTGCCATTCACCACAATGTTACCATTGCCTTTGGTGATCCACACACGAGCGATCGCATTTTTACGACGGCCCGTTGCATAGGAACGGTTTTCTTTAGAAATTTTTGGTGCCGTTGTTTTTTTAACACCAGCTACTTTAGGAGCCGCGACTTTTTTAGCAGCAACTCTAGTTACAGGCTTTGCAGAAACTGGCGCTGCAACTTTTTTCTCAACTTTAGGCGCTGCTACTTTTTTTTCAGCAGCTGGCTTTTTAGCTTTGGTTTCTTTCTCGGTCGCCATGATTAACGTATCCTTAGCGTTTATTTTTAGGGTTTTTAGAAGCGAAATCAAGCACTTGTGGATTTTGCGCGATGTGCGGGTGTTCACCACCAGCATATACACGCAATTTCGCGAATTGCTCACGCGCCAATGGGCTTTCCTTAGGCAACATGCGCTCCACTGCTTTTTGAATCACGCGCTCGGGGAAACGACCATCCAACACTTTACCTGCAGTGGTCTCTTTAATACCACCAGGGTGTCCAGTGTGACGATAATAGGTTTTGTCCGTACGTTTAGCGCCAGTCAGTTTGATTTTTTCCGCATTGATGATCACGACGTTGTCGCCAGTGTCCATGTGAGGGGTAAAAGTAGGCTTATGTTTGCCACGCAATAAGTTGGCAACATGGGACGCAAGACGGCCAAGTACCACGCCTTCAGCGTCGATAACCCACCAGTCGCGTTTGATTTCGCTAGGCTTAGCTGCGTATGTTTTCATCGCAATCCGCTCATATTTCTTGTAAAGTTGTTTAAGGACGGCGCAATATGCCATGAAAAACGCTTCTGTCAACCGCCAAATGAATTTCCGTGGAAACTTAAGAAATACCCTTTATTTTCAATCGGATACCAGCAAGGAACCCTTCGATTTTTCCCGCCTTACCCACCGGCAACACGCATTGACGATACATAACACGCTGTCCATAGCTATCTTCAAAGCTACCGTGATCGAAAATTGGCACCGCTTTTTCATACGATTCTCGGAATAATTTATCCGCTGTTTTTGCCACAGGTGAAACAATGGGACGCTCGGTCTGCCAAATTCCCAAAGTCGAAAACTGGTCAATAATTTTATCACCCACAAAAGTGTAGCTATAATTTGCCTTATTCATCAGATCATGCACCTGCAATAAACAGCAAGAGTCCCATGTCTCCTGTAAAGCAATAGGGTCAATTTTATTTTCATCAATCATACCGTCTTCACACTTCACGCCTTCCCAAAAGCGGTAGAGCTTTAGGGTCAAGCGGCGTTCGGATGGATGCTTCGGTGGCCAGTCGGTAAGCAAGTGTTTAACCATAACGACCTGTGATATAATCTTGGGTTTGTTTGATTTTTGGGTTGGTAAAAATTTGTGATGTTTCCCCCATCTCAATCAATTTACCCATGTGAAAGAAGGCGGTGTTTTGAGAAACACGTGCGGCTTGCTGCATCGAGTGCGTGACAATCACAATCGTAAAATTCTCACGCAGAGCGTCAATTAGCTCTTCTACTTTTGCCGTAGCGATGGGATCCAGCGCCGAGCATGGTTCATCCATCAAGATCACCTCAGGTTTCACCGCCACCGCACGAGCAATACACAAACGCTGTTGCTGGCCACCCGAAAGCCCCGTGCCTGGTTGACGCAATCGATCCTTTACCTCGTCCCACAGTCCTGCGCTACGCAACGAACTTTCAACCGCCGCATCCATCTCAGCTTTACTATTGGCAAGACCATGAATGCGCGGGCCATAAGCAACATTATCGTAAATCGTTTTAGGGAATGGATTAGGCTTTTGGAACACCATTCCCACCCGCGCACGTAACAGTACAGCATCTTGACCGGGAGCGTAAATATCTTGGCCATCCAGCAACAAGCCACCGCGCACCACACAATTTGGCACAGTATCATTCATACGGTTAATACAACGCAAGAAGGTAGACTTGCCACAACCAGACGGACCAATTAACGCGGTCACTGCATTGGGAACAATTGCAAGATCAATGTCAAACAACGCTTGTTTTTCTCCATAAAAGACACTTAGTCCTTTGGCCTGAACGCGTGGCAGAACAGGAATAGCAGCAGCGGTCACTGTCGAGGAGGAAGTTTGCATAATCTACCAACGAATCTCAAATTTTTTGCGCCAATAAATTGCCAGCGCATTTAGCAAAGTTAGCATTACCAACAACACCATAATAGCTGCCGCAGTTTTTTCAACAAATCCTGCTTCAGGACTGGACGCCCATAAATAAATTTGCACGGGCATTACAGTCGTAGGGTCCAGAGCATCACGTGGCACATCAGCAATAAATGCAACCATCCCAATCATGAGCAAAGGCGCAGTCTCGCCAATCGCACGGGCAACCCCTAGAATCGTGCCTGTCATAATACCCGGCAAAGACAGCGGCAGGGTGTGATGCACCAAGGTTTGCAGTTCAGTCGCACCCAACGCCCGCGCTGCATCACGGATTGCAAGAGGCACAGCGCGCAACGCAGTGCGCGTTGCAATAATAATGGTTGGCAAAATAATCATCGCCAAAGTCAAGCCCCCCACCAGCGAAGACGAGCGCGGCAAGCCTGCTAAATTGAGAAGAACTGAAAGCCCAAGCAAGCCAAAGATAATCGAAGGCACAGCAGCAAGGTTATTGATATTCACCTCCACCCATTCCACCCATATACCGCGCGGACGGAATTCTTCTAAATACACGGCCGTCCCAACGCCTAGCGGGAATGCCAATGCCAAGCACACTAGCAAAGTCCATAATGATCCAACAATACTTGCACCCATACCAGCAAGTTCTGGCTCGCGTGAATCGCCCGCAGTAAGAAAATGCCAGTTCCAATAGGTCTGCAATTGCTCCCTTTTTATTAAGGCCTCAAGCCACCTATGCTGGCGTTCTGAGAGATGCATATTGGCAAGCTCTGCCGAGCGCTCTTTCTCATCCATGCCCATATATCGCTGAACTTTATCCGACGCGACCAAGCGAACCCTTAAAGGGACCTTGGTATTTTTTGCAGCTTCAGCCACTTCATGGGCGGAAACAATACTGAGCAGCTGAAGAAATTCTGTGCGCGCCAAGCGATCTTCAGTTTCAGGGAATTCTTTTTTGACCGCTTCGCGTAGCATTTCAAGCCCAGAGGCTTGCGCGGCAGGCGCTATATTCAGTGTTATCTGCGCACTGCGGAATCCTTGCGCACCGCGCCACATCAAATCAGTAAGAAGCGCTACCAGTAGCAGCAGTGCAAGCGCTAATGCCCCACGGCATAACCACATAAATATGGCCGCTTTGACCTTGCGCATATGATGGCGACGGTGACGCAGCACCATCGCCTGTTCAAAGGCTTTAATATTAAGTGGCATAGCGTGCTCTATATCGACGAACCACGACCAGCGCGATGATATTCAGCGCTAATGTAATCACAAATAAAGTTAAACCTAGACCAAACGCAGCAAGCGTTTTAGCACTATCAAATTCTTGATCTCCTACTAGTAGTGCAACAATTTGTGCAGTCACCGTTGTCACCGCTTCCAGTGGATTAAGCGTCATATTCGCAGCCAGACCTGCTGCCATCACCACAATCATGGTCTCACCGACTGCACGACTAAATGCGAGCAACAATGCCCCGACCAGCCCCGGCATCGCCGCAGCCATCACCACATGCCGAATGGTCTCCGCTTGGGTAGCTCCAAGCGCAAGAGAACCATCACGTAATGTTTGCGGCACAGCGTGCAAAATATCGTCCGCTAGCGATGAAATAAATGGGATAATCATAATCCCCATCACAAGACCTGCACCGAGCGCGCTCTCACTCGCCACACTTATATCCATCGAGGCGCCCCAATTGCGTAGCAAAGGTGTCAGGCTTACGATTGCCACATATCCATAAACCACGGTTGGAATCCCTGCGAGCATCTCCAAGGCGGGCTTTGCCCATGCACGGGTGCTGCGGTCAGCATATTCCACCAAATAAATCGCTGAAAGCAAACCCACGGGTACCGCCACTAGTAGTGCAATCATGGTAATTAACAACGTACCAGCAAATAAAGGTAACGCACCAAACGCTTCCAATTCTTCTGTGCCACCATGCCCCGCCATCTGTGGACTCCAATGGGTACCAAACAACATTTCAGGCAGTGGAATGATCGAGAAAAAGCGCCATGCTTCAGAGAGTAACGTTGCGAGGATCGCGCCCGTTAGCACAATCGAAACACAGGCACACAACGCTAGTCCACCCACGGACAAGCGCTCAAATATACGAGCGTAGGGGCGATGAGTTCGCATATCGTCCTATTCACAACTTAGTTTATCGCGATGACTTGTACTGTTTTGCATAGCCTGTGTCAAAACAAACCACTAGCTTGAAACAGGAGATGGCCAACACTTGCCAAATGTTTGAATTTCATGCATAAGACAAAGCATCATGACGGTTCATTCATCACTCCCACTTTCGACCCTTGCCAAGGCTACAGCGTTACTTTCGCTGCCTGCTTTGGGGGCGTTTTTGGTTTTAATTGTACGCGGTGAAATGAGTGTGGCTGGCGTATTGCAGGGATATCTCATGTGTTTGGCAGGGGTAGCGCTCATTCTTTATCCGCTGCTTTCCAATCTGCACACCCTCACTCGCTATGTTAAAGACTTAGCACAAGATAAAAAAGTGGCGGCTCCTGTCTTGTCATCTCTTAATGCGATTGCCGATTTATCAGAAGCGCTCAACAATCTTCAAATATCCTGGGAAACCCGACAAAATTTGATGGAAAACGAGAAAAATGAGCGCGAGATTTTGGTGGATTCATTGCCAGACGTCTTGATTATGACCAATGAAAAAATGGAAATTTTGCGCACGAATCGTGCGGCTCGGGATATTTTTGGTCAAAACCTACATGGCCAAAAGCTTGAGGCAATTGTACCAAATGACAAATTACTCAATGGCGCCGCCGCTGTGATGGATGATTTGAAAGGACGCATGCTTGAGTTTCAAATGATTGAGCCAGAGCCTAAAGATTTTCGTGCTTTGATTGAACGTTTCCCTGTCGCATCCACAGGCGGCATTGCGCTAGTGATTACCCTTAATGACGTGACCGAACTTAAGCGTGTGGAAAAAATGCGGGCGGACTTTGTGGCCAACGCCTCCCACGAGATTCGTACACCACTTGCCAGTATTTCTGGCTTTATTGAAACCTTGCAAGGCCCAGCTAAAGACGACGAAAAAGCCCGCGAGCAGTTTTTGAGTGTTATGTCAGAGCAATCCAAACGCCTTACCGCTTTAGTCACTGACCTTCTTTCTCTTTCTAAAATTGAAATGAATTCACAAAGTATTCCAACGGGACGTGTGGATATTTTACGGATGGTGAAAAACGAGAAAGAAAGTTTTGCATGGATGGCAGGACAAAAACGCATGGAGATGGTGATTGATCAGCCAGAAACGCTGCCAGAGGTGCGCGCAGACGAAAATGAGCTGCGTCAGGTCATTCATAATCTAATTGGTAACGCACTCAAATATGGCCATGATGGAACAAATATTATTATATCGGTGCGCATCACCTCCTCTTTACCAAATGACCCTAATTTTATTAAATTACAGCGTGCAGTGATTGTGAGTGTGCGCGACCATGGAGATGGCATTGCCCGTGAACACTTGCCACGCCTAACTGAGCGTTTCTACCGTGTAGATAGCGCCCGTACCCGAAAAATTGGTGGCACTGGGCTTGGCCTTGCCATTGTCAAACACATCCTTAACCGTCACCGAGGCGCACTCACCATCGACTCGATTGTGGGTGAAGGAAGTACCTTTAGCGTCTATCTGCCGATCTTTGAAGATGTAGCAGACTATACCATGGCGTAGCCGATGGAATTTCAGAAAAAAACTGGTGTCGCACGCGTGATTTCTGCCTTTGGTAATAGCTTCCGTGCGCTCATGTGGCTGCTGAAAAACGAAGCAGCATTTGCTCAGGAATGCTTAATCGCTCTTGCACTCACTGCTCTTTCCCTTACCCTGCCTTTTTCTGCCGAGCTTCGCTTTGCCTTGTTCGGTGCCATGCTTTTTGTTCTGATTGTAGAGGTACTTAATACCGCCGTTGAAAAAGCGATTGACCGGATTAGCCTAGAGCTTCATCCGCTATCGGGACTGGCCAAAGACCTTGGCTCATTGGCTGTGATGCTCAGCTTCCTACCTGCCATCGCCCTATGGGTTTATGCGCTTTTTTATGTCCTCTAACAGTACGCTAACACCACATTCACTTGCCGCTGCCCTCGCTATTTTTTTCTCTATTGCAGGGGTTATCTTACATCAAACAGGGGCAGACCTAGCGATTGCTGGTTATATTTTTAAGCTATCGGGCGGCGCCTTCACTCTGCGCGATAATGTCTGGTTCAAACATATTTTTCATGACCTTGGTAAACATCTTTTTCAAGTAGCGTTTCTTGTTGTCATTGGCCTGCAAATTTATTTTTATCACACCCAAGCCCCTCAACACAAAAAAACGAGGACATGGTTTGTGCTGGCCTGCGCAGCCATTACCTTAATTTTTGTCGGCATTTTGAAAGCAACCACTACTTTGCCATGCCCTTGGGCGATCACGGCATTTGGCGGGGAAAAAGCGTTTGTGCCCCTCGCTTCTGCGTTTGACACCACGAATTTCCCGCTTGGTCATTGCTTTCCTGCAGGGCATGCGGCAGGTATCTATGCATGGCTAGGCATCGCGTTTATCTTCCCATTATTCAGCAAGCCATTCTGGCAATCTTTTTGTGCTATATTTTTCATTGGCCTTTTGTATAGTCT
>JAIXRX010000146.1 GCA_027485005.1 Alphaproteobacteria bacterium | reverse complement strand
TTAGCCCCTATATTTGGACTTTCCACTCGTGCACTGATACCCGCCTTGCTTTCTGATAAGTTCTTTAAACCATTCAATGTATTGAAACGATCGGAACCACTCACCACATTTGAAAGACCGAGTTCTTGAATCCAGTTAATACCATTACGTGCAGGCGGCCCTTCGGTACCAGAAACATCACCATTGCCGAACGTGACTGCTTCGCTGGCATCTTCTGCTGAAACATATAAACGACCAGCCACCACCCGCGCAGTAAGACCAGAAACACTTTCAATGGCTTGTGCAAGGTTTGTTAAGTTATTAAATTGCCCTGCACCTGTGTTTGGAGAACCAGAGGTATAGGTAAATGTTTGCGTGCCAGCCGTAGCGGAGTTGATAGTAAAAGTGAGTGCGTCAGACGAGAAACGCGAGGTACCTGTGGTACCTAAAAATACTTGGTTCGCGGTGGTAGCGTCAAACATATTTCCAATGAATTGGCGCTTATTAACTGTCCCAGCAGCACCTGTTCCAGCGCCACCAGAGGACGCAGAACCAGACACGGTAATCGTGTAAGAGTCAGCGTCAAGATAGGTAATCGTATGGGTCTGGTTAATAAGAGAAGCAGAGATACCATTGATGGTTGGCATACCTGCAAATGTTACTTGCGCACCCGAGCGAAGCCCATGCCCCACTTGCGTGACTACCAAGGTACCAGAAGACAAAGTGGTGGAGATGGCGCTTGGGTTAATGGCCGTTGGCAACAAACCATCACCACCATCACCGTTACCAACCGAACTGGCAGACAATCCAACGGTAATGTCACGACCGGTCGTGTAGCCACCATAGGTAAAATCGTAACGCAATCCATTGCCTGTCGCCACGCGGAATTTGTCACCGCGCTCAATCGCGTTAGGATTACCACTATCATATTCCGAAGAAATAATAATAGTTTCAGAACCAATACCAAAGTTATTGCCAGAAAGCTGATCCATAGTGATAACACCTTCAGCCCCTGGCAATACGGCTTGGCGTGAATCAAGGTTGGCGGAAATCTCAATACCAGTTGTAGCTTTTGCAATCCCTGATGCTGCTTTAAGATTGACGGTTTGCAATGAATCAAAGCTAGAAGACGCGGTAGTATTCGCATTGCCTGCTTCACCTGGCAAACGCCCTTGGCTGTCTAACGGCCAACCTTGCAGTAAGAACCCTGCAGAATTTTCAAGATCACCATTTTCATTGGCACGGAAAGAACCTGCGCGGGTATAAACGGGTGTTGTACCTTCTGCATCACGCACCACAAAGAATCCATTGCCTGAAATAGCAATGTCTGTGGCTGCACTGGAATTGACCAAAATCCCCTGCTGATCAATAATGTGACGAGCACGCGCCAGCACACCACCCGGTACAGGCGAGGTTGAGCTAGAAGACCCAATTACCAGCGTTTCAAACTGAGTGTCCGCACGTTTATAGCCAACAGTATTGACGTTAGCGATGTTGTCGGAAATATTCCCGATTTTTTTACTTTGCGCATCAAGGCCAGAAACCCCTGCGAACATTGCACCGAAAAGACTCATGATAACCTCCGTTATTTTTGTTGGTCTGGTTAGCTTAAATGTTTATCTATTTTTATTCCTTGCAACTACTGTGCCAAAACCACAGACTGAGGCCCAGAGTCACCCACAGACGTCACAGAACTTACAGGCAGGCGAATATTGCCTATCCGCAGTACTGGCTCTTTATCTGGCAGCGTATCCACTGCATCAACTTTGCCGACCGTGTACGATTTAGCACCACTTAACACGGTGCCCTTGCTATCCACCGCCGTCACGGCAAAACCAAACACACCAGCATTATATTGCTGCCCGTTAAAACTATTAGATCCATCCCATGTGAATACGTTTTTACCTGCACCAGTTGGAGCACTCGTGGAATAAACCGCCTGCCCTGCAGCATTTGTGACGGTCACCGTTACCTTATCTGCACCACCAGGAATTTCGTAAGCGAATTGAGCTTTACCATTTTTTAATTCAGCTTGGCCGCCCGGCGCTTCCACTTCCTTACCAATATACCCAACCACCGATGTGGCCTGACTGGAGGAATAAAGCGACACCAGCTTTTCCAAGTTTTTATTGGTAGAAATTTGCTGCTCCACCGCAGAAAGCTGAGCTAATTGCGCAGTCATCTGGTTGGTGTCCAATGGTTCTGTGGGATCTTGGTTTTGTAATTGCGTGGTAAGCATCAGCAAAAAATTATCATAATCTTTTGATAATTTATCTTCTGCCGTCTCCGCCGCTGTCTTGCCGTAAACAGTCGATTTATTGCGATCAACGGAGCCAACCGAAGGGTTGGTGGTGGCTGAAATAGTATCAAGTGCGCTCATGTTAGCCTCCTGCTGTTATACGCGGATATCCAAGCCGTCGGCCATCGTAGCTCGGCGTGGAAGAATAATGTCTAAAGTAGTTTCTGCAGCGCCTTGTGCATCATTATAACCAGCACTAGATTTACCTTCTGGCGTTTGACGCCCTTGACCATCGCGGTTCATTTGATCGGCAAATGAGCTAGCGGCTTGCTGCTGTGTATCATCTTTCAAATTAAAGTTCATGTTGCTCGCATCCATTTTAAGACCAGCATCCTGCATTCCTTTTTCAAGGAAACGTGCATCGCGCTGCAAGGCCTCAAGAGCAGCACGATTATCAACCATCATCGACAGATGAACTTCGCCATGCTTATTAATGCTCAGCTTAATTTCCACCTTGCCTAACTCCACAGGATCAAGCTGAATGGTGTAATCATTCTGATCGCGGTGTGGCTTAATCGTAATGCGTCCCAATAACTGCTGTGCCGTTTGTCCCAAAGGAATATCATTGAACGATTTCTCCGTAGGCGCTTTACCACCAACGACTTCCTGAGCAGAGACATGTCCCAACACAACATTTGGCATCACCGCAGAATTAACACCGAGAGAAACGCTGCTGGTTTTATTTTTCTCAGAAGCATTTGAGGTTGCGCTCGACCCTCCCGCTGACAAGGGCGAGAGGCGTATCATCTGATCAAGTGGCACACGCAGCACATTATCATTCACGGCCTGCTCTTCAACACTTTCAATCACACCCGCTGCTGCAGAAATCGCCGCTTGCTTGCTTATGGCATCATCCATTGCATCTGCCATAAATACTTGGTTCTCAATACTTATCTCAACGCTTTCTTGGAGCGAGGAGCTATGAGTCACGGCATTTTTTAACGCCGCCGCATCCGTTGCGAACTCTTGTAGAATGTCCTTGTTTTGCACATCCAATAATGCCGCAGTAATATCAGTCGGTGATTGCAGATTATCTTTTGCGCCTGCTTCCACATCAAGTGGCTTCAAACCCGCAAGCACCTCGCCCACCTCAACATCACCACGCCCCAACAAATCCTTAGCTGAAATAGAAACATGGAGTGAACGCTGCAAAGACGCAAGAATATCCGCAAGTAAAGGCTGCAATGCTTCTGGCAAAACATAAGCAGAATCTTCTGCCGCCCCAGATACCTCTTCAGAAGATTTTCTCTCTCCTAAGCCAACAGCATCAAACTCTTTATTCTTTTTGCCGAGTAAGTAACTATCCAATTTTGCCTGCAATCCTGGTGGCAATGCTTCGGTCAAGGCATTCTGAACGGCGCCCAACAATTGGTGCATGTCGGCAACCGTCGAGATTTTTCCCTCTGCCATAGCCTGCTGCAATAAATGCTGCATCGGGGCAGGAAGCGATTGGAAGGCGGCAAGATTTACCACCGACTCGGCAAGATTTGCCCCTTCAGGGAGTTCATTAATCTGCAACTGAAGTGATTGTAATTTATCCAGTAATTGCACCACTGGCTGCAGCGCTTTCACTTGATTTGTCTCTGTGTTTGCAGAGGTCACACTTGCGGTCACCACTTTCCCATCCAGCATCTGCGCGAAAGGCTTTCCACCTTCCCCACCCGTCTGGCTATGTTGGCCTGTAGATTGCACACCTGCGCTAGCATCAGATTTTACCTGTGACGTCAGTAGGTTAAGTGCTGAAATATCCATAAATCTACCCTATTGATTGCTGTATTATTTGTTTTTACACTTGCAACCCGCGTGCCAAATCATCTCAATGGCAGTTTTCCCTGGATTAATGGCCTCAACTCGCCTTGAAAAAAAATCGTCACCCCCCTCAAATTTCACAAAACCTTAACAAAACTTTTAACCTTTATGTGTTAGGTTGATCAGTGTGAAGATGTGTCATTGGCACGTCAGCGCTTTGAATTAAACGAACTTTTTAAAGGTAATGAATGCTGGTCAACCTCGACCCCAAAACGAAAAACTCTCTTACGCACGGGCCTGTTTTGCAAGGCTCGGGGGCGGTGACGACTGTTTCGGATAAGCGTTCTGAAGATCCCGCCAACACTCTCAGCCAACTTGCAGTCCAAGCTGTGGCCAAACAAAGCGCTGAATCCGTCGGCACTAAAGAAGATCTGCTTGCCGCAGAAAAATTAGCCCCCGAGAAAAAAGACGCGGCCATCGAGGCACGTAAAGATCAATCCACCTTTGGTTCACGCTTACACTGGATGGTTCAGCACCCAGGCCTTGACTGGATAGTGAATTCTACGCTCTCACTTATTATTACGTTTAACCTATTGCCCACTAAAGTTGGCCAGTCGATGATTAACGGCATGGGCTATCTTATGAAGCCGTTCTCATACGTCAAAAGCGCCGTCACTGGGGCGCATGTAAATGAAGCAGACATGAAGAAACTTGCCTTGTCGAATGGCGAGGTAGGTTTAATGTTGATTGCTGGCACCATGGTAGTTCCGCCCATGAAATGGATGGATGACGCTAAAGATCATTTTGTGGCGAAAGCAAATATTTGGTGGGATAAACTCAAAGGCAAAGAACCGAATCCTATCGACAAAGAAATTGCAAGCAGCGAGCACACCGAGAAAAAACCTTGGGGAAAATGGCTAAAAGCAAGAGCAGCTGGCGTTGGTGGTATTCTGTTGGTCAATAGCGCCATTGAAACTTACAACAATAAAAACCCCAATAATGATCTGTATCAAGTGGCATATGGCTGGGGTGCAAAAATTCATGATCGCTTCCCACGTGTTTCTAAATTTATTTCAAGTATTGTTGCGAATGATCAGTTTTTCACTCCCGCTAAAAAAGATGAGCTGATTCAAAAAATTCAGACAAAAACAAATATCGTGAAACATTTTGAATCTCCAAATGGATTCCAACGCGAAAAGGCTATTTTTGCTGAACAATTCCGCTTAGTCTGGAAAGAATTGGCACTTACCTTTGTGATGATGGGCATGATTGCTGGGTTCTCTGTGTTGTTTGGTAAAGAAAAAAATGACAAGAAAGAGGCTAAAGAAAATACGCCAGCGATTAAAAATCCAACGACCATGGATGATGCAACGGCACCAGAAACATCAGAAAAACAACATCATTTTGTGAACCAAGTAACATCAAAAGCCCCCAAACAAGAGGCTCTTATGCGCCCACAACAAGGGTTTGAGAAACATTTGGATGCGCAGCGCGATATGCAAACCGCTGCAGGCTTGCAGGTATAATGCCGATGAAAGTCCATGATAACTTACCCTCTGCTTTAGAGAAAATCCCAGCACCAGCCGTGGATACTGCGCGCGCTTTGCCAGTGGAAAAAACGCCTGCCTTATACAAAGATCATTCGGCTGATTCTACCTCTTCTCTTGCACAACAAGCATTACAAAACCAAAGTCCAGAATCACTAGGTACCAAAGAGGATCTGGGTCTTTCACCTGGCCCACGCACGGTTGGTGAAAAGATTTTTGACCGCCGCACCTATGAGCGGTGGGGCTTATGGTTTACGTTGGTTGCTAGTGTGGCAGTGGCATGGCTATTCAAAAATAGTGAAGCGAAAGTTCCTTTCCGCGACGAAAGCTTCAAAGACATGTGGAAAGGCTGGGTTGATGGTTACGCGAACAAAAGTTGGGTCAAAGGTTTAGCAGAAAGCCCTATTGGGAAAGTTCTATGCGGAGTCTTGCCCAAAGAAAAAGCCGACCCTAAGTTGATGGCAGAAAATATGTTAATGACATCTGCCTTAATGATGGGCGGCAACATTGCAATTATTCCCATTAAATTTCGTGAGTCGCATAAAAAAGAACTAGTACAGCAGTATAATCAGGAATTTGGTGACGCCCATGATGTCGCGCAAGGCAATGCAAATGTGAACGCAGAAGCAAAACAAAGCTGGGGCAGCTTGCTGCTTGGACGTGCGGCTGCATGGGCTGTGGTGTTCACCTCCCTCACCGCTGCGAATATCGGCATTCGCTGGGCAGCAGGAAGCCTTGAAAACAATGGATATGGCAATTTCTCAACCGCAAAAAAAGATGGATTGGGAGGCTTTAGTAATTGGGTAGGAAAGAAAATGGGGAATATGCTCAGTTGGGCACCTGGCGGCAATAAATTATGGCAGCAAATTGGCAATATTTTCGCTGTCGATATTTTTGCGACTGTTGCCGCCGAGAATATTCTAAAATATGGCAGCCGCGCCATCAGTTCGGCAGGTCATAAGCCTGAAAAAGAGATACTGCCTATTCGCCCAACCCCTGTACTGCATAAAGGTGAATCAGCAGAAGATATCAAAACAACATCGTTAGCGATATCTTTTAGCAAAAAGCATATTAAAAATGACGACCATCAATCGCGTGTGCGGGCTCAAGCGTCTGCATCACTAGAAATGGCACCATAATATGGATAACACGATGACAACCGAAACCGCCTTGCCCAAGCCACAGATCGCTCCTGCTGCTGCGCTCACTTCAGATGAAGCGAAAGTATCTTCATCACTTGCGTCAAACAGCAAGCAATCTAAATACGAAACACCCGGTGAGAAAATATTTGAAGATCTTGTGTATAACAAGATGAATTTTTGGGTCAATCTTGCGGGTAGTTTAGCTTTTACCGAGTCAGCAGAATATGGCGGGAAGAATCCTATTTCTAAGGGCATTTACTGGCTTGCTCATGAAGGAAAGGAACAATTTGCCAAAGGTTTAGAGAAGCTCTCACTTAACCCCACCACTGCTGAAAAAGTTGGCCACGGTGCCGTGAATATCCTTGCGCTCGGGATGGTCGGACACTTGCTCGTCTTCCCTATTAAATACCTTGAAAACAATAAACTCAAATATGTGCAAAAGCTAGATAACTGGTTGGACGACCACCATAATCGCAAACCAGACGAAGCCGAAACCACCCGCCGTAATGAAGCTTATGCAAGGCTTGCCGAAGAAAAACCACCCAGCTGGGGACAACTCTGGCTGGCTCGCGTAGCTGGACAAGGAGTCAATATCATCTTGGTGGATGCCTTGCCAAAAATGCTGGATCCACGTAATAAAAAAATTCCTAAAAACCTACCAGAAGGTGCAGCAGCAGCAGATGTTGACATGCGTCTTGGACAAGAACGTATCACCTACTGGATTGGCGACCAAACCAAGGCATTGGCTGGCCGTTTTACTCAAGATACCGCCAAACTCGATAAAGCGCAGTGGTGGGGATATATTGTTTCGCTCGAAACACTCTGCACTCGCATTACCAGCGGTGTGCTGCATGGGCTCGTGGCGCTGGGCAAACGTCATAAAGAAAAACAGATCGAAGCGCATGAAGAATATTGTGCCAAAAAATATGGCACGCAAGACAGCGCAAACACTGGTACCATGGAAAATAATCATGCGGCCATTGCGCAGCAAGCCATGGCCAATCAAAGCCCAGAATCCTTGGCAACAGGGGCGGACGCTGTACATGCCTCCCTCGCTCAGCGCGGCACTAATTTTGCCGAGAAATACGCCGTACCAAGCGAAGCCGAACTCAGCAATTACCGCTAACTAGACCTTCTACTTTCCTTCTGATATATTAATTTCAAGAAAAGGAGAGGGTATGCAGCGTGGATTTTCATTGGTTGAGCTTGCCATTGTGCTGGTCATTATTGGTTTGATTACGGGCGGCATCCTAACAGGGCAAGACCTTATTCGTGCATCTGAACTCAATAGCGTGAATGCAGATGTAAACAAATTTAAAACAGCGGTTAATACCTTCCGTCTAAAATATAACGGCCTGCCAGGTGATATCACCAATGCATCGTCCTATTGGTCAACAACAACTAATGGTAATGCGGATGGGCTTATTACCAACGCAAATACCGAACATTACCAAGCATGGACACAAATGGCATTAGCAGGTCTCATTCCCGGCACCTATACTGGAACAACAAGCACGCCTCCAACCAAAGTAGGAACGAATGTTCCTGCCAGCCGTGTTTCTCCAGCAGGATATCAATTTGATACATTCAGCAATACGGGGAATAATATTTTTGTAGGTAGCGAAACCTCAGATGGGCAGCTTTGGAACTCGTCTTTCACCCCCTCAGAAGCGTCGTCTATTGACCAAAAATATGATGACGGACTTCCAGGAAGAGGAACCATAAAAGGCTTATATGGAAGAACAGCGGGAGCAGGCACACAAACCCCAAATGGCAACTGCACATCGCCCGCAAGCTTGACTGATACCGCGCGCACATATGTGCTGACAGAAGCTGGAAAAAGCTGCCTTATCTATTTTAAACTAGAAAATCGCGGCGATTAGATATCCAGATTCTCAACCGTTAAAGCATTCGTCTGAATAAAGTCACGGCGCGGTTCTACCACATCCCCCATCAGGGTTGAGAACACTGTTTCCGCTTCTTCTACATGCGTCACCGTCACTTGCAACAGCGTACGTGCTTCTGGGTTCAGCGTGGTTTCCCACAGCTGCTCTGGGTTCATCTCACCCAATCCTTTAAAGCGTTGCACACCAAGGCCTTTGCGTGCGGTTTCCATCACGGTTTCATACAAACCACGCAGTGTATTCACCGAGTGAATTTGTGATTTTAATTTCAGCGACGCACCATCCGCAATGTCAGCGGCCAATGTGTTAGTCATCAATGCCAATTGCTTCGCCTCACGGCTTTGTACAAAACGCTCATCCAAGCTCACGCGCTCTTCCACACCGCGGACGGTGCGTTGCAAATGAATGGCGCTGCCATCCAACTGCGCGCTCCATGGATACAAATCTTTTTGTGCATTGAGTGCAGCCACCAAGGCATCCTTGGTTTTGGCGGCGGCAGCCCAATCGCCCGTTTCATTCAGCGTACCAGCAGTTGCAGCGGCTTCAATCACCATTTTTGGCAAACGACGTGACAAGGATTTCACCAATTGCGCTGCTTCTCCAGCTTTTGCCACGCGGTCACGCAG
>JAIXRX010000153.1 GCA_027485005.1 Alphaproteobacteria bacterium | reverse complement strand
CACCAAACGTTTTGCCACGCGCTCCAACACGGCTTGCGGCGCTTCACGCCCCGGTTGGCCAAGTGAAAGATGCACCACGTCATGTCCCGCTCGCTCTAGTGCTTTTGCATTTTTGAATGCCTCGAGCACTAAGAAGGGCGATAATTGCCCGCGTTGCGACACTTTCATGAGATGGTTCTTTCTGGCGGCTTGCCTGTTAGATATGAGGGTGGTAGTTTGCGCAGCAGCTTTATACGCTGCAGAGATTAAGGATATATCTAGCATGAACGCCAGTTTCAATCACTTTATTGCGTTTGTTCCCTTTCGCGGCTCCTGCCGCTCAAATGGAACGAGCTCAAGGCTGGCTCGGTTTTCTAACCTCCTCATTTCTGCGCGGTCAGGAATCTTTGCGTTTGCTTCCGCTACGCGACGTTCTGTCGCTTGCATGAAGCGAGCTCAGGGCTGGCTCGGCCTACTGGCTTTTTTGCGTTTGCGCCCGCTATCGCCGCTCCTGCGGCTCACATGGCGCAATGCCGCAGGCGCGCTCGGCCTACTGGCCTCGGTGCTTCTCCTACTCCCCACGACTGCCCATGCCCAAGGCCGTCTGCGGGATGCAGAGATTGAGCATTCGCTGCGCGTGATGTCGGACCCGATTTTTATCGCTGCTAAGCTCGATCCCAGCGCAGTCAATCTTTATCTCGTCAACAATGCAAGACTGAATGCGTTTGTGGCAGAAGGGCAGAATATTTTTGTTCATAGCGGTCTGATTCTTTCGACCAAAGACGTTGGCATGTTGCTGGGCGCGCTGGCTCATGAAACGGGTCATATTGAAGGCGGTCATCTTGCGCGCGGTGCCGACGCGATGGCGGATGCGCAAATAGGTGGTATTGCAGGCATGATATTAGGTGCCGCCGCTACGCTAGCGGGAGCAAAAGATGCGGGTATTGGCGTGATGGCAGCCAGTCAGGAAATGGCAAAACGCAATTTTCTTTCATTCAGTCGTACGCAGGAAAATGCTGCCGACCAAGCGGCACTGCGTTATTTAGACGCCCAGCAACTTCCTGCGGACGGCATGCTTAAATTATTTGAAATCATGCGTCAGCGAGAAAATCGGCAGTTTGGTGCGCCGGATCCTTACAGCCTTACGCACCCTCTCACAACCGACCGTATCTCGGCAGTGCGTAGTCATATTATGCAAAAAGAAGATGCTAAAGACACCTATCCCGCTGCCTATAATGAGATGTATGCTCGGATGGTGGCTAAGTTACGCGGCTTTTTAGAATCACCCGATATGATTGATCGTTATTATGATGCTAAGGATGACAGTGTTGCCGCACAGATGGCGCGCGCCATTCAAGCCTTTCGTCGCAATCAATGGGCGGATGCAAAAAAGCGGATTGATACGCTGATTAGCTCTTATCCGCGTGATGGGTATCTGCATGATTTGGCAGGGCAGATGGCTTATGAAAGTACGCAGATAGATCAGTCAATTCGTTATTATGAAAAAGCGGTGCAGCTTTTGCCGCAAGAAGCACTTATTGCAGGAGATTTTGCACGTGCTTTGATGGCGCGTGGGCAAAAAAGTGATGTTGTGCAAGCAGTGAATCTTTTGGAGCGCGCCACGCGTCAAGAACCCGATTACGGACTGTACTGGGATTTACTGACCCGCGCCTACACAGCGCAAGGGGAAACAGGACGTGCGGCTCTGGCAAGGGCATCGTTGCGCTTGCTAGAAAGCCAGCCTGAAGAGGCGATGCGTGCGCTACGGGAAGCAGAAGAGCGCCTGCCACGCTCAGGCGGCCCACTTTTGTTACGTCTGCAAGACTTAAAACGCCAAGTGGAGGATTTACGTCGCGAGTTGAAAAATAAAAGCTGACCCGCGTTTATAATTAGGCTAAATTGAAAACCATTTTAATCAGTATCAACCAACAACAACATTATTTACGGGGAATAAAATATGAATCGTTTAACTAGCTTTGCTTTGCTCACTTCTGCTGCTTTAATGGTAGCGTCACCTGCCTTTGCACAAAAAGTGCTGACAGAAAAAGACGTCGAAGCGATTGTGATAAAAGTCATTAAAGAAAAACCGGAAATGATTGTCGAATCCTTGCAAACCATGCAAAACAAGTTGCAAGCCCAGCAAGGTGAAGAACAGCAAAAAGCAGTAAAAGCGAACTACAAAGCCCTTACGCAAAATGCGCTTTCTCCTATTGCTGGTAATGCAAAAGGCGACGTGATTATTGCTCAATTTTATGATTTCCATTGCGGCTATTGCAAGCGTATGTTGCCAGTGGTGCAAGAACTGATTGGTTCAGACAAAAATGTGAAAATCATATTCATTGATTTCCCAATTTTGTCAGAAGATTCGGTGGTGGCCGCCAAAGCGTCAGTCGCTGCTAATCGCATTGCCCCGAAAAAATATATGGAATATCACTCGGCGCTTATGAATTATGCAGGAAAATATGACGAAGCGACGGTTATTAAACTCGCTAAAGATATCGGCATTGATGGCGACAAGCTGGCCAAAGAAATGAGCTCCGATACGGTCAAAAAATATCTTGCTGAGATGAAAGCATTGGGTGAAAAAATGGGTGTGCGCGGCACGCCTGCAATGGTCATCGGCCAACAAATGTACCCAGGTGCTTTAGATGTCGAAGCGGTGAAACAAGCCGTGGCCAAAGCCCGCAGCGGGAAGTAGTTTTTT
>JAIXRX010000147.1 GCA_027485005.1 Alphaproteobacteria bacterium | reverse complement strand
CCATTGCAGTGGCGCACTTCTTCGGGCAGCGGTTTATTTTGTGGGGGCACACAACGCGCCGCATTGGTAATGCGCACATTCACTAACTCAAATCCATCGTCCGGGCGCGCTGCATATTCACCTTTGGCCAAGCCATGTTTGTGCAAGGCAGGGTAAAGAACCTCACCAGCATAATCGCCCGTAAAAGGCCGACCTGTTTGATTCGCGCCGTGCAATCCAGGCGCCAGCCCTACCACCAACATATGCGCCGAAAGCGCACCAAACGACGGCACAGGGCCATTGTGATAGCTAGGGAATTTCCCTTTATTTTCAGCATGAAACGCCGCCAAACGCGGACACAAGGCACAATCATAGGCAGGGGGAAAATACTCGATTTTGCTCATCTTTTCTTAACCATCAGAGGATAGAATATAGAGATGTTATAAAGGAACCAGATGACAACACAACCGGACTATCACGCCTTCGAGAAAGCTGTTCTTGCCTTTTGCAAAGCATATACAGTTGCTCATGCCCTCATAGTATTAACTCCCAACAATCTAACACCCAAAAAACTCAAAGCTTTGCTCCTGCAGCCAGACGTTTTTAATTACCTCACGCGCCCACCTGAAAATGCGATTGATGCAGATGGAAAAGATAATATCTCGAAACTAGAGAACCAAATTTATAAAACTTCTGAGATGCTAGTTCCTGAACGTCATCGCATTCCGTATCGCTTTGGTAAAACTGATCATATCTATGATGCTGGCAGCTTTGTTCCCATGGGGGATACGCTTAGCAAAGAAATGGCGCGCTATAGCAATTACTCGCCTACTCTTGGTCGCCATCAACAACCATCCGTTAGCGCCATGTATCTCGACACACCAGCCATTGTCATTGATTCTCCTAAAACACATCTCGCTCATTTGCCCGCAATGATTTTTAATATTCTAAAAAATAACGGAAAAATTACTGATGGCAAAACATTGATACCCCTAGAGATGCCAAAGAATTTTCTCCCTCAAAAACGCCCGAACCATGGATATAGCTGTCTGTTTTTTCCCTATTATGTAAATGTTGCACTGCTCCCACCAAAGCATCAGTCAACCATAGAAAATTTTGACTCTCACGCTTTGTGCTATGGCCTGATTATTAATAACGAAACAAACGCACCTATCGCAGCGATTCATGCAAATAGTTGGGTACTCGATGAAGACCCATACCGAGGTTTTCTTGCTGAATCTCTTCAGAAGTCTGGCCTACCAAACGTGCCTATTATAGATATCAGCATTTCCTTTCAACAAGACAATAACTGTGTACTAAACGCACATGAGTTTGCACGAATTCTGGTGGAATATGTGAAAGAAAACCCAGATGATATCGTGAAATTTGCTAAACAAATAGAGCCGTCCAAACTATCTCACAGCATGCGGATAGGAAAAAACTCAACCATTAATCTCACTGAAAAAGACACGCTTTTGAATGAGGTAAAAGCTATCGATACATTAAGCATGTCCATGAAAGAACGGTTATGGAGCCAGCTTGAAAAGCTATACCCTAATGCTGTGGAAAATGCACAAGTGGACAGTGCCATCATGCGCCGCGAACACAACCTCACCAAATGGGCGATTGGCAATGCCAAGCTGCACGATTTAAAAACGCAGTTTGAAGCACAAGGGCGCAAGCGTTAAAATATCACATAAAAACAGCGGCTTATATTTTACCTCAAAATAAACCCACAAAATCTATCGGGCACACCTTGACACCCCCCTGCCCCCTACCTATATAGCCCCACACAGCCAAAGATTTTCTAGGTTTTCTGCCGCTTCAACGCCGCAAAAACCATTGGCGACAAAAAACATTTTTTAACACCGTAGGAGCTATCACATGAAAGTAAAACCATTGCACGACCGCGTATTAGTGCGTCGCTTGCCACACGAAGAAAAAACCGCTGGTGGAATCATCATTCCAGACACCGCAAAAGAAAAACCAATGCAAGGTGAAATTCTTGCCGTTGGCACTGGCATCCGCTCGGAAGACGGCAAAGTGACCCCGCTGGACGTGAAAGAAGGCGATATCGTTTTGTTCACCAAATGGGCTGGCACCGAAGTGAAGGTGAATGGCGAAGAGCTGATGATCATGAAAGAATCTGACATTCTTGGTATCATCGAAGGTTCTGCACGCACCTCTCAAGCTGCTTAATTACTATTCAAACGCATTAACTAAAGGAGTCTATCATGGCTGCAAAAGAAATTAAATTTGGCGTAAATGCTCGTGACGAAATGTTGCGCGGCGTGGACATTCTTGCCAACGCGGTAAAAGTAACCTTGGGCCCTAAAGGCCGCAACGTTGTGCTTGATAAATCATTCGGCGCACCACGCATCACCAAAGACGGCGTGTCGGTAGCAAAAGAAATCAGCCTGCCAAACAAATTCCAAAATATGGGCGCACAAATGATCCGCGAAGTGGCCAGCCGCACGGCTGACGGTTCGGGCGATGGCACGACCACCGCAACCGTTTTGGCACAAGCAATTGTGCGTGAAGGCGCAAAAGCAGTGGCTGCAGGCCTTAACCCAATGGATCTCAAACGTGGTATCGACGTCGCTGTTGATGCTGTGGTGGCTGCCGTAAAAGCAGCATCTAAACCAGTGACCACCCAAGCCGAATGGGCTCAAGTAGCCACTATTTCTGCGAATGGCGACAAAGAAGTTGGCGAAAAAATCGCTGAAGCGATGGCAAAAGTTGGCAAAGAAGGCGTGATTACTGTTGAAGAAGCCAAAGGTCTGGAATTTGAACTAGACGTGGTGGAAGGCATGATGTTTGACCGTGGCTATTTGTCACCTTACTTCATCACCAATGCCGACAAAATGACCGTTGAATTGGATCACCCATTCATCCTCATCATGGACAAAAAATTGTCTGGCTTGCAACCAATGTTGCCTTTGCTCGAAGCGGTTGTGCAAACCCAACGTCCTTTGCTGATTATTGCAGAAGATGTTGAAGGTGAAGCGCTGGCAACTTTGGTAGTGAACAAATTGCGTGGCGGCTTGAAAGTGGCTGCGGTTAAAGCGCCTGGCTTCGGCGATCGTCGTAAAGCGATGCTCGAAGACATCGCGATCCTCACCGGCGCACAAGTCATCAGCGACGATTTGGGTATTAAGCTCGAGACCGTGACCCCTGACATGCTCGGCACCGCGAAGAAAATCACCATCACCAAAGATGACACCACTGTGATCGATGGCGCTGGCGACAAAGCACAAATCGAAGCACGTTGTGCACAAATCCGCAGCCAAGCCGCAGAAACCACGTCAGACTATGACCGTGAAAAACTGCAAGAACGTTTGGCTAAACTTTCAGGCGGTGTCGCTGTTTTGAAAGTGGGCGGCGCGTCTGAAGTGGAAGTGAAAGAACGCAAAGACCGCGTAGATGATGCTTTGGCAGCCACCCGCGCAGCCGTTGAAGAAGGTATCGTCCCAGGCGGCGGTTCTACCTTGCTTTACGCGTCCCGCGCGCTTGACAATTTGGATGTAGCGAATGACGACCAGCGCGCTGGTATCAACATCATCCGCCGCGCCTTGCAAGCGCCTATCCGTCAAATCGTGGAAAACGCGGGCATCGACGGTGCGGTTGTTGCTGGTAAATTGCTTGAGTCCAAAGACACCAAAATTGGTTTCGACGCTCAACGCGGTGACTATTTCGACATGATTGCCGAAGGTATCATCGACCCTGCAAAAGTGGTGCGTTCTGCTCTGCAAAACGCTGCTTCTGTTGCCGGTCTCATGATCACCACCGAAGCCCTCGTAACCGACGCTCCAGATGATAACAAAAATTCATCAGGCGGCGATATGGGCGGCATGGGTGGCATGGGCGGTATGGGCATGGGTGGTATGGGCGGCTTCTAACCCCCTTCCCGCTACTCACACAGCATCAAGAAAAACCCTGTGGGCATTCGCTCACAGGGTTTTTTTATAAGGCAGTCGATGAAATAGCCATGCGAACGAGGACAGGAGTCCAAGTCAGCCTTGAGCAAGATTCATGTGAGCGTAAGCAGGCGCGAACGGAAAAAATGTAACAGCTATAACTTCTCTACACGCACGACTACACGGCGGTTGAGTTTCTGGTTCGCTTGAATCACGTTGTTATGCTCATCGCGATTTTTTACTTTGGGTTGAAACCCTGCCAAGCCCGTTGCGCGAATTTTTTTTGGTTCAATCCCGTGTTCAGCAAAATAGCGTGCCACCACTGCTGCACGCAAACTCGAGACTTCCCAATGACTCAAACTGCCTTGTGGGGCACTGGCATCATCCGTATGCCCTTCCACCCACACCACATAATTTTTCGGTAGTTTTTCTTTTTTAATCGCCGCAATCAAATCATTCAGCACGGTTTGCGCTTTGGCATCCAGCGTATTTGATTGGCCGGGAAATAAAAGCTCGGTATTAAAATCCAGCACCACGCCACGGCTCGAATAATCCACCGCTACATCCACAGCCACTTGGTTTTTATTGATACTACTCGAAACCTGCTGAAACACTGCCTTAAACGGCGTATCAATGGTTTTTGGAACAAACCCAGAGGCGAGTGCAGCTTTGAGATCATCCAGCTTGTCTAGCTTTGGTTCCGACACCATCAGAATCATCACAAAAAAGCACATCAGCTGCGTAATCAAATCGGCATAGGTCACTATCCATGCATCAAGGTCTTCATTCTCCACACGTTTTTTCCGACGCAGCCTGAGCGACATTATTTTTTGCCTCGTAACTGCGCATCAATGCTGAAATGATTCGACGTTTCAAGGAAGCTATTCAGACGGTCTTCCATATAGCGCGGGCTTTGCTTTTCCGCGAGCATCACCAATCCTTCTACAATCAATTCATTGCGAAACAGATGAATCTCTTCCTTTTGTTGCAGCTTAAGCGCGGCAGGCAGATACACCAAACGCGCTATCAACACCCCATACAGTGTGGTCAAAAGTGCAATGGCAAGGCCTTTACCCATCGCGGCCATGTCATCGCCCGCGCCTTGCAGCATCACCACCATCCCCACCAGTGTTCCAATCATCCCAAAGGCAGGGCCAGCGCTCGCCATTTGCTTGAGCACTTCGACGGGGGTGGTGGCACGTTCAAACTCGCTGAGCACGGCGGTTTCCAGCATTTTGCGCAAATCAGCAGGCGGATAATTACTCGTCACCAGCTCCACGCAATATTGCAGCAGTGGATCATTCAGATGAATCTTTTTTACCTCGTCTTCCAGCGCAGGCATGCCTTTCGCCTGCACCAGATACGCCCATTTAATCAGACGAAAAATTTCCGTATTCAACCCCTCGCGCGTGGAGCGCGGCTTTTTCAGCATCCAGCCAATCGCTTTAAAAGCCACAATCACGTCCTTGTGCTGATAGCTCATAAAGCCCACCGCCACCGTGCCGCCCACCACCATAAGGATCGAAGGAATATCTAAAAACAAACCATATTGGTTGGTGCTCATCACCACCGAAAGGAAAAACAGGCCAAAGCCAATCAACACACCGAGCAACGACGCAACGGACATAGGCACTCCCTTTTTGATGGCAAGCATCTTTGTTTTTGTTATGCTGTCGCCATATCATTTCTATGTGTGAGTGTAACCTATGCCCCTGCCCGCTTCCAAGCAGAAAATGCCCGTGATTGGTATCACCCTTGATGCCGAAGAAGCCGGCGGCTACTCCAAATTTCCATGGTATGCCTTGCGTGAAAATTATTGCTCTTCCATCGCAAAGCTAGGCGCACTGCCTGTTCCCCTGCCTCACGAGCCAGAAAAAGCGCTGGCTTATTTGGAATTGCTGGACGGGTTAATCACCACTGGCGGAAATTTTGACGTGCCGCCTGAATATTATGGCGAAGCGAAAACGAGCGACACTGTGACGACAAAGGCACGCCGCACCGAGTTTGAATTTGCGATTATGCGCGCGGCGGTTGAACAGAATAAACCGATTCTTGGTATTTGTGGCGGGCAGCAATTACTCAATGTCGTATTGGGCGGCACACTCATCCAGCACATCCCCGACAGTATCGAAAATCCACTCCCGCATGAGCAACCCAACCCGCGCGATCAAGCAGGGCATGAGGTCACGATTGTGGAAGGTACTTTGTTACATAAAATCACAGGCAAAACCCGCATTGCCGTCAACAGCGCGCACCACCAAGCCGTAAAAGCCGCAGCGCCTCATTGCATCATCAATGCCCGTGCGGATGACGGCGTGATTGAAGGGATTGAACATACCGAACATCCGTTCTGCCTTGGCGTGCAGTGGCATCCCGAATTTTATATCACAAATTCCGACGTCGATATTTTTAAAGCGTTTTTAGACGCGGCGACCACCCGCACCCGCTGATTTCCCTGCCCCTTGGGCAATTTGTTGCATCATGCCTGTGAGTTTTTCGCATGACTGCGTGGTGTGCAAACATTCAGGCGATTGCATCATTACATCCCGAATCTGCTCAGGTTTCATCGGGTTTTCTTTGCCCTCTAAAATCTCGGTATTCAGCATGCGGTAGGCCATTGCCACATCTTGGTAATTCGGCAATCCTCCGTTCAATCTCACTTGAAT
>JAIXRX010000205.1 GCA_027485005.1 Alphaproteobacteria bacterium | reverse complement strand
AGTGGTGGCAGCCAGAACTACGCTTAAAATAATCGCGATTTCAAGAATTTCACGGAAGATAACGAGGGCAGTGGCGAGCATAATAAAGCAACCTATTTAGCGATGATTTTGCCTTGAGCGGTTTTTTCGTTGAATTCACCAAAGAACGGGTACTCGCCCGCTTTGAGGGCATTGATTTTAATTTTTGCTTTGGTGTTGCCTGCAATGATTTTTTCGCGCTTCAACTCGTGGCTTTCAAATTCTTCAGCGGTTTTATCTTGGTTGTCCACCAGCAAGGTAAAGGCTTGGCCGGCTGGCACTTCCACCACGGCTGGCTCGAACTTGTGGTCTTTAATAACCACGGTGTAATTATTATGTTGGTCTGCTATTGCAGCAGAAGAGGCGGTGAGTAGGAGGGCGGCAAATAAGAAAGAACGCATGGATTGAACTCCGCTTGGGTTGTTAATAAGAATCATTCTTAATAGTCAGATGCATGAAAATCAATAGAAAAAATGATAAAATCTAAAGAAATCATGCGAATCTTCATCATCCTGTAACAATGTTTTGTTAGAGTGCTTTGACCTAAGTTAAGTGAATGGAGAATGAATGAACGCGCCTGCAATTATCAACAAAGCGATGCGAATGCCTTCTGCTACGGCAGTGGATGGGCAAATTGCGCCATTGGTACAAGCGGAACAGGCATTGAGTGTATTAGGAACCCCGACTCAAAATACATCGAATAACCCTGAAAAACACTGGCGAATGCCCGAAGCGCAGATTGGCGCGGCGAATATCATCCCGCAGCAAACACCATTAGTGTTCAAATTTTCCGAAGCAGATGTGGCAGGGGCGGGGCCATGGCTTAACAAATTGCGAATCATCAATTTTTCGCGGTTTGCTGCAACAGCTTCGACAGGCTTTTCAGGATTTAAAGAAAAAAGCTCCTTGCGCTTTTGGGGAGCCATTGTTGGGACATACTCCAACATTATCAATATTGTATTTGGTTCTAAAAAGGGCGCGATTGCTGGGACATTACAAATGGCTGCTGGTGAATGGAAAGATGAAGGCGAATGGAAAACACAAGCCATTCAAGGTAAAATGCCAAATGAGATTCTGGCGGAAGTTGAGGAAATTCTCAATGATTCGAAGGTTCCCCCAAAATCTGTTCAAATTGATTCTACGCCCAAAGGCGCTAGCATCAAAATTAAGTCCAATTATTTTGACCAAATCCAGAGTCATCTGCATCAAAAACTTTACGCGCGGCAAGCGGCATTAAATGTCCTTCATGATACTAACCGAATGACATTAGGAACAGCAGAAGGTTTGGTTTCGGCTATATCTCTGTCGGGTCTTTCCGAAAATGCCATAAAAGAAGTAGAGTCAGTCCTTGAGCGTGAATGGCGCGTCCCTGTGTACGTTACGCAAGATTCTGGGCAAGCTTCTGTTTTACATATTCCACCTGAATCCCAAGCCCGATTCGCTGAAAAAAATAAAACTCTCACAGAGAACAATATATCATCTATTACTGTTCGTCGAAAATATGAGTCTCCATCAGGCGTATTTGAAGCAATCTTGCGTCCAGACAAATATCCATTCCAAAATGGCCTCTTAGTGGGAGGAATTCTAGCGAATGCCATGAGGATTTACGCGGGATTAAAAGGCGATGAGCTAAGCCAATACCAGCCTATCAAGAAAGAAATTGAGGGGTCGGTTATTAGCATGTTGGCTTACTTTATTGAAGCACAGCGAGAAATTAGCGTGCAAAAAGATTTATATGCGCCAACCACTAGAAAATCCGATGAGGGAGAAATAAACAATCTGGCGAATAAAACATTTGGGATACTGAATGAGCGCCCATTATTGGCCGCCGCCCCCATGAAGGCATGGATGATTATTAACCGTGCTCAAGATGCGTTGACTAAAAAGCTAGATAAAAAAACAGGCCAGTTGCGCAGAGATGACTGGAAAGTTGTTGGAACATCATTTGATGCTCTGAGCGCCATTTTAACGGCAACCATGCAAAAGAGCGATTATGGTGGTTAAACCGCAAACCCTGATGGAGCGCGCAGAGGACGAAAAACTGCTGCGCGATTTGGACAAAGCCATGCGCATTATTGTGCTGGTGCAAGGCATTATGGCCAATGATAAAGCGGGCTATGCCTATGTGCTCATGCGCCCCGAGCAATATGAAGCCTTTGAACATGCCCGCCAGATTGGCGCGCATAATGTGGCCGAATTTGGCGAGGTGATTGCCCACGGAGAAGGCCTAGAGCCCCCGCAGGACACGCAAAACTGGGTGGAAGAGCGCTTTGGCGCGGACCATTTATTTCAGTATAAATTGGTGCGTTTGATGGAAGAAGCCGCCTCTTTCGGCGAGTAGTTCTTCAAAAGAATCAGCAGATTTTAAGCCTTGGGCACGCCATCTGAGTCGCATTAGCGGCGATAGCGAAAGCTAACATGACAAGGCAAGTAGGCCGTATCAGCCTTGAGCTCGCTTCATGTGAGGCTCAGTAGAACCGAACGGAAGCAAACGCAAAAATTTGGAGGCCGGGGACGGAATCGAACCGACGATGGGGGATTTGCAGTCCCCTGCATTACCACTTTGCTACCCAGCCTTAGGCGCATTGCGTGAAATCAAGATCAGTGTTTATAGCGTGCAGAACGCGAAGTGCAAGCATGAAAGACGTTTGACACTCGCGTACATAGGTTTATGCTGGTTGCAACAACAGATAATATGGGTAAAAATATGAGTGCTGCTAACGCTAATACACAAATGCTTCTGAACCAGATTCTGCCAAATAAAGTGCAGGATATTGACATTCTTAACGCGCTTTCTCGGGTTAAGCGCGAGGCTTATGTGCCTACTGCATTGGTAGATGTGGCATATGTGGATGCTGATATTTCCTTAGGCGAAGGGCGAGTAATGCTTGCCCCTTTGACCCTTTCTCAGATGTTTCTAGCTGCGAATATCCAACCGCAAGACCGTCTTTTGATAGTGGGTGGTGGCACGGGTTACAGCGCTGCTGTGGCTGCCCAACTGGGCGCTAAAATCTACATGCTGGAAGAAAATAAAACGCTTTCTACCCATGCAAAAGCTACATTGGCTGCGCAAGGCGTGCGTCAAGTTGAAGTGATTGAGGCTTACCTGAAAGATGGCTATGGTTTTGGTGCACCTTATGACGTGATTGTGGTGGAAGGGGGGGCGGAAATGCTGCCCGCTGCGATTGTGGCGCAATTAAAAGAAGGTGGCCGCTTGGTATGGTTGCAGCAAAAAAGCAAACGCTTGAACACAAATGCTGGTATGGCTTCATTAAGTGTTAGCGTACAGGGTAAAAACGGTTTTAGTACCCATATTTTATCTGAAGTTGCGGCTTCTTGCTTGCCAGGATTTGAAACGCCTGCGGCATTTGCCTTTTAGTTTGGGGATTATTTTGCGTTTATTTCTATTAGTTTTGAGTGCGTTTGTTTTTTCGGTTTCAACTGCGGTTGCCAAGCCTGTGAGTAAGCCTGCAAAGTCCACTGCCAAATCAGCAGTGGAAGTGGTGCGTGAAGCAAAAGAAGACGATGTGCCTGTGTTGTCGGTAAGCACTGAAAAGCCGCAAGCCAGTGGTGCATCAGCTTTTCAACAAGCATTGGCGATGGCTTATGAAAACCACCCGCAGATTCTAGCAGAGCGTAAAGCCTATGAAGGTCAGGCAGAAGAAATTGCGAAAGCAGTGGGTGAGTTTTTGCCACGTTTTGGCTTGGGTTATGATAAGACAAAAAATACTTATGGCCTTGATAGTCGTCCAGATTTTGATGCTAATTCTGACACGAAATATGCCTATGTTGAGCAGCCGATTTTTGAAGGGGGCGGAAGCCTTGCTCGCCTTGCGGCCGCCAAACACTACACGAAGGCAGCTGCTTATTTTTTAGAGCAACGCGAGCAAGAGATTTTGTTGCAAGCCGCGACTGCCTATATGGATTTGTACCTGGCTGCACAAATGGTGGAGTTAAACCAGAAAAACACCAAAGTGCTTAAAGAGCAGTTGCGCATTGCAAAGGAGCGCTTTGATGTGGGTGAGTTGACCCGTACTGATACCTCGCAGGCGGAAGCGCGCCTTGCCACAGCGCAGGCAAGTGCCGAGCAGGCGGACGGCCAATTGTTGCGTGCAAAAGCCAGCTATCAGCGCGTTTTTAACCAGCCCGCACCGGCAGTGCCGCAAATTCCTGATGTGAACGTAAAACTGCCAGAATCGCTTGACGTTTTTCTAGAGCAGTCTGCGCAAAGCCATCCGATATTCCTGCGCTCTAAAGCATTAAAAGACGCCGCGGCAAGCGATGAAAATTCAGAACTTGCTAAACTATTGCCAACCGTTTTTTTCACGGGGCAAGCTAGCCGCGAAAAAGGAGAAGGCTTATTTGCCTCCAGACGCTTTGACAATGATGCGCTTAAACTTTCAGTCAGAATCCCATTATATCAAGGAGGGGCGGAGTATGCAGCTATTCGCCAGCGTGAAAAAAACTCCGAACAGCGCAAATATGAAGTAATGGATGCGGAGCATTTTGCTCGTGAGAATGCCATTCAGTCATGGGAACAGTGGCAAACAGCTCAAGCCATGCAAATATCTGCTGGACTTGCATCCAAAGCTGCTGAGATTGCGCTTGATGGCGTGAAGCAAGAGCACGAGCTTGGCACTCGCACTGTGCTGGATGTGCTGGACGCTGAGCGTGAATCATTCCAGTCGCAATTATTGTTACAGCAATCAGGCCGTGACAGTATTGTGGCACGGTTTGCGGTGCTTGCTGCTGCAGGAGCGTTAACGCCGCAATCGCTTGGCCTACAGGTAGAACAATATGATTCTGCTGCCAAAGCTCAAAGCGCTTACACCCATATCATTGGCTTTTAGGCAACGCTCACCATAAAACTTGCCTGTTGAATGGGCGAGATATAGAGGGCGGCACTTGAAATCCCTAAACCTTTCTGGCAGGGTGCATACATATATATCTCACATCGGTGCGTTCGCGCGTCGTCACCACAAGGTTGAGTATGGCATCTAAAAATAAAAACACGTCAGACAATAATGCTGACAATGAAGAACAATCCATGGAGGAAATTCTTCAATCTATCCGCCGCATTATTGCGGAGGAGGATGAAGGTTCTATTGAAATTGATCCGGCAACGTTAAAAGAACAAACGCCCGTGGAAGCGCCAGAGGAAGAGGATGTGTTGGAGCTGACGGAAGAAATGTCAGAAGAAACACCTGCTGCAGCTGAGCCTGAGCCAGTAGCAACGGCTAACGACACGATTGACTTTGACAAACTATTTGGATCTGAACCGCTGCTTGAAATGGAAACCCCATTGGAACCTCCAGTGCTAGAGGAAAAAATAATTGATTTTGAACCCACTCCTGAGCCAGAGAGCCTTGAGGGGGGAATGGACGATGTAGGTCTCAATGAGATGGAAATGAGCGCGATGGACGCAGAACCTGATACTGATTCACTGCTGTCGGACGCGACCGCAGCGGCAACGATTGACGCATTGAAAGCTATAAAATCTATGAGTGCAGAAAAACATGCTGTTGAGCATTTGCAGTCCCATGTTTTTCGTTCAGGGGTGACTGTAGAAGACTTGGTGATTGAGGCTTTGCGTCCGATGCTGAAGGAATGGCTGGATGGTAATTTGCCTCAGATCGTTGAGCGAATTGTGCAAAAAGAAGTGCGTAAATTAGTGCAAAGAATGGACGATTGATGATGCGTGCGGGGCTTCCTATTTTAGCTTTTGCCATTCTTTCCAGTACCCCGATTTTTGCCCAAAATGCTGTTCCTGTTAATCCTGTATCTGGATCATTGTCGCGTTCAATAAGCCAGCAAACCAATATACCAACGGTGCAAACTCCCCCTCAGCCTCAGATCGGGTATACTTTGCCGCCAAGTGCTGTACAGCAAGATATGAATGCAATAGCCGAAGTTTATGTAGATGAAAATGGTGTGCAGCAACGTTGTTATGGTACGGGCTGTGCAGAAAGATTAACGGCACGATTAAAGCAGTTACGAGCAGTAGAGCAGCAGCAAGATAAAAGTGAAATGCTTAAAATGTTGCAAGAGGAAAAGCGTTTTAAGCGCCCTGGCGCTTCGATTGATGATTTAGATAAAGATTTACCTGATACTGCCGAACAAATCATGCCTACGCCAAAGCCAAACAATACAGGGGCTAATATGGTGCGCAGCGTTGTTCCTGAAGGAACAGGTAAGAGCGTCAACATTAAGCAAATGCCTTCAGGTGCAGTTCGTACTCCCGAGACAGTGTCGCCTTAATCTCTTAAAGTATTGGTTTAGTGCATTTAGAGATAGCATGTGAAATGTCTCTTATCATATTGAAATATAAATCTTTAGACGGGCTATAGCTTGCCCCTAATGGGTCGAGTAAATAAATTTTCAGCGTTTTCTTACTATCTAATTTAGCGGGTAAATCGGTTTCGAATTGTGGTTCTTTGAAAAGGCATTGGATATTCAATGCTATTATCTTATTTTTTATTTCAGCAAGTCGGCGCGCGCTCATTGGCGTTTCGGGATGAACTTTAATGCTACCAGCAGCACGCACCCCATAGCGGCGTTCAAAATATTGATAAGCATCATGAAACACAAGATAGCTTGAAGGCTTTTCTTTGGTAAATTGCTCAAAAGTAGCCTCATCTAATGCCTGAAGTTTCTTTTTTAAAGCAATGAGATTATTGCTTATTTTGGCTTTGTGTTCAGGTATCGCTTCAGCTAGGGTATCCGCCATTGCATCCGCCATTTTAATGGCGAGTAATGGATTGGTCCAAACATGAGCATCCATTTCTTTTTTATGATGTTCATGTTCGTCATGAGAAGATTCTTCATCGTCGTGCGCATCCCACATTCCCCCCT
>JAIXRX010000059.1 GCA_027485005.1 Alphaproteobacteria bacterium | reverse complement strand
TTGGGCCACGCCCATAGATAGAAACAAAAAAGGGAGCTTTTTAGCTCCCTTTTTTGTTGTCTAAAATCTGCACTAATTAAAGGCTGCGTTCCACCATCAATTGCTTGATTTCGCCAATGGCTTTGGCCGGGTTCAAGCCTTTCGGGCAGGTTTTGGCGCAGTTCATGATGGTGTGACAGCGGTAAAGTTTGAATGGATCTTCTAGATCGTCCAAACGCTCGCCGGTGAATTCGTCACGGCTATCAATAATCCAGCGGTATGCTTGCAATAGAATCGCTGGGCCTAAATAGCGGTCGCCATTCCACCAATAGCTTGGGCAGGAAGTGGAGCAGCAAAAGCACAAGATACACTCATACAGACCATCCAATTTCTCGCGGTCTTCAGGGCTTTGAAGGCGCTCTTTACTAGGCGCAGCCGACTGTGTTTGCAACCAAGGCTTGATCGATTCATATTGAGCGTAGATATGTTTCAAATCTGGTACCAGATCTTTCACCACTGGCATGTGCGGCAATGGATAAATATCGATATCGCCTTTTACTTCGTCAATCGGCTTCAAGCATGCCAGCGTATTGGTGCCATCAATGTTCATGGCGCAAGAACCGCAGATACCCTCGCGGCACGAGCGACGGAAGGTGAGCGAGCTATCGACTTCGTCTTTAATTTTAATTAGCGCGTCAAGCACCATTGGCGCGCAATCGTCCAAATCCACTTCAAAGCGGTCGATGCGCGGGTTCTTTACTTTGCCGTCCGCGTCAACATCCGCAGAGTCCCAGCGGTAAATGTTAAAAGCCTTTACGCGTTTCGCACCATCTTTTGCTTTAAACACTTCGCCTTTAGTTGGCTTTGAGTTTTTGGGTAGAGTAAATTCGGCCATGGAGGTCTCCGATTTTGTTTTTTATTATGTTAGTTTTTAGGGCGTAGTGCTGGCATCAGCGGTTGGCCTGATTGTTGTTTGCTCTCAATTTCGGCAATCGCTTTACGCAGCAACACCGAACGCTCGGGGTTAGAAGGATGGCTTTGTGCAATATACACCGCTTGCGGATTATTCACCGACATGCGTTGCCAGAAGTTTGGCGCGTTACTCACGTCATAACCTGCGGTTTTAGCAATGTAGATGCCTAAATAATCTGCGTCTCGCTCAAAGTCTTGCGAGTAGCGAAGCACGCCTTGTTGGGCGCCAAGTTTACCGAGTTGGCCGCCTGTATTAAGGCCTTGCGAGCTAAGTAGCGCATCCAGCACCGTGCCACCAAGCATTCCTGTCATAGCGTTTTGTTGGGTTTTACCCGGGTGAGTGAGGATATTGTGCGCCATTTCATGTGCTACCACCAATGCCAGCTCATTATCATTGCTGGCAAAGGCCATCATCGCGGGAGAAATCACCACATTCTTGCCATCTGCATAAGCGTTAAGCGGTGCCTCGTCTTTGTCGAGGGCGAAGTTATAGCGGCAATTCGTCCGCAGGGATTGACAATAAGGGGCGGCTGCATTGCTGATGCGATCTGCCATTGGTTTCAAGCGAGCCATATAGGCATTTCGGTTGTAATCCGCAGGAAGGGCGGTGCTACCACCTTTACCAGAGGCATTCACTGCAGCCTCATGCACGGCACGCTCTTGTGCAAGCTCAGCACTGCTGACATTTGGCGCTTGCGTGACAGGCTTAGCGCAGGATACTAACGCCAAAACAGCAACTGCCGAACAAAAAAGACGCGCGTTAAAGGTCATGTTTTAGTAGCTCCGCTTTTTCGGTGGAATGGCTTGCACATCGTCGGTCAAAGTGTTCATGTGCACTGGGCGGTAATCGATGGTGGTGTTGCCTTTGCCGTCGATCCATGCCAAGCTATGCTTCATCCATTCGGCATCATTACGTTCCCCGAAATCTTCACGCGCATGGGCACCACGGCTCTCTTTGCGGTTAAGCGCAGAGTCTACGGTTATCACGGCTTGTGAAAGCAAATTGTCTAGCTCCAATGCTTCCACTAGGTCGCTGTTCCACACCAAACCACGGTCCTTCACTTTCAAATCACTGAAAGAATTCCAGACTTTTTTCATTTGCTCAGAACCTTCTTTGAGCGTTTTCTCTTCGCGGAAAACAGCCGCATAATTTTGCATATGCGCTTGCATGTTTTTACGAATCTCTGAGGTTGGTGTATTGCCATTGGCATTACGAATACCATCAAAGCGCGACATAATCGCGTCAGACACAGACGCGTTCAAGCGTTTATGCGGCGCCCCTGGCTTAACTGTTTCTTTGGCGCGGTGCGCTGCCGCACGACCAAACACCACTAAATCGAGCAATGAGTTCGAACCTAAGCGATTAGCGCCATGCACCGACACACACGCAGCTTCACCAATCGACATCAAGCCTTGCACTACGCTGTCTGGGTTACCATCACGCTTCGTTACCACTTCACCATGATAATTAGTCGGGATACCGCCCATGTTGTAGTGTACCGTAGGAATCACAGGAATCGGTTGCTTGGTCACGTCCACACCGGCAAAAACTTTTGCAGTTTCAGAAATGCCTGGCAAACGCGCATGCAAAATCTCAGGATCAAGATGGTCCAAATGTAGATAAATATGGTCTTTGTTTGGCCCAACGCCACGACCTTCACGAATCTCAATGGTCATCGCACGGGAAACAACGTCACGCGAAGCAAGATCTTTTGCATGGGGTGCATAGCGTTCCATGAAACGTTCGCCTTCGGAATTCACAAGATATCCGCCTTCACCACGTGAACCCTCAGTAATCAAACAGCCCGAGCCGTAAACGCCTGTGGGGTGGAATTGTACGAATTCCATGTCTTGCAATGGAAGGCCTGCGCGCACCGCCATACCGCCGCCGTCACCTGTGCAGGTGTGAGCAGAGGTACAGGAGAAATAAGCACGGCCATAACCACCCGTGGCAAGCACCACTTGGTGAGCGTGGAAGCGATGCATCGTACCATCGTCTAAATTCCATGCCATCACACCACGGCATACACCTTCTTCGTCCATCAACAAATCAAGGGCAAAATACTCGATAAAGAATTGCGCTTGGTGACGCAGCGCTTGCGTGTAAAGCGTATGCAGAATAGCGTGTCCGGTACGGTCAGCGGCAGCACAGGTGCGTAAAGCGGGAGGGCCTTCACCATATTGCGTGGTCATCCCACCAAATGGACGCTGATAAATTTTACCTTCCTTAGTGCGCGAAAAGGGCACGCCGTAATGCTCAAGCTCAATCACTGCATCGGCAGCATTTTTACACATATATTCAATCGCGTCTTGGTCACCCAACCAATCCGAACCTTTAATGGTATCATAAAAATGCCAGCGCCAATCATCCTCGGACATATTGCCCAAAGCAGCAGAAATCCCCCCTTGTGCTGCCACGGTGTGTGAGCGGGTAGGGAAAACCTTAGAGATACAGGCGGTTGAAAGACCTGCTTGCGCCATACCGAACGTGGCGCGCAAACCTGCACCACCAGCGCCTACCACCACAACATCATAATGATGGTCTTGAATTTGATAAGATTGCGTCATGATATGCTCGTCCTTACGCGATTCCGAAATGCATTTTAACCACTGACAATACGCCCAGCAATGCCGCGCCATAGCAGATGATTTTGCTGACAAGCAGCAGGGTGAATTTAGTGGCATTGCAGTGAATGTAGTCTTCAATCACCACTTGCAGTCCCAAAGTTGCGTGCCAGAAAAGCGCAATCAGCAATCCAGAAAGCGCAATAGCGTGAACTGGATTTCCAAGCCATATGGCAAGATCTGTTGCGTCTTTAGCGCTGACGACAAGCCCAGTGAGCGTATAGGCAAACCAGATGGACAAAGGCACCAAAACGAGTGCAGTCACGCGCTGTAGAATCCAATGATGCGTGCCAGATTTAGCACTGCCAAGGCCACGTGCAGCGGCGAGGGGATGAACGTAGGGAGAAGGTTTTTTCGACATTATTTGCTCTCTTGTGGAGTGGTTTCGTCGGTCGTGATAGTAACGCTTTCAGTTGAAGCAATAGGTGTTTCAGACGCATGGGAGCGAGTGAGGATGCAGCCCCAGGTGAGCGCCGTCATGATGAAGGCAAATGCAACCACGGCTAAGCCGCTGCGGGTGGCCGCAGGAATACTGTAGCCTTTACCAGCGTCCCAAAACAAATGGCGGATGCCGTTGGCAAGATGATAATAAAAAGCAAATACCCAGCCCGCAAAAACGACTTTGAGGAAAATGCCTTTGCCGCAATTTTCTAAGCAGGCATAGGCGGCAGGGGAGTACGCCGCAGCCCACAACCAGTAAACCAACACCAGCGAACCCAGCGACATGAACACGCCTGTGGCGCGGTGCGTGATGGACAACACGGAGGTGATTTGCGGGCGATAGATTTGCAAGTGAGGCGAAAGCGGGCGTTCAATGTGCGGGCGCTCGACCTTAGGAGAAGAAGACATAAGCGGTCTCTTTTGAAATGTTATAAATCTTATAGTTATGCTTTTGATACAAAAAGGCTCTGTCGTCAAGTAGTGCAAATGTTTTTTTGAATGATTTTTAAGGGGGGATGCAAAAAAACACCCACCTTTTGAGGGGTGGGTGTTTTTAAGATTTTTGCCTTATGCCGCTTTGGCTTTTGGGACTTTCATGTAGTCACGAATCAAGACTTCGGCGATTTGCACGGCGTTGAGCGCCGCACCTTTGCGCAGATTGTCGGAGACGCACCAGAAAGACAGGCCGTATTTTACCGTTGGGTCTTTGCGCAAGCGGGAGATAAACACGCCATCATGGCCAATGGCCTCTGCTGGGGTGCTGTAGCCACCATTTTCGCGGCGATCCGTGAGTACAATGCCTTCGGCTTCTTCAAACACCTCAAACGCGTCTTCCACCGTGATTTCGCTTTCAAATTCTACATTGATGGATTCCGAATGCGCCACAAACACCGGCACACGCACGCAAGTAGCTGCCACTTGAATGTTTTTATCGAGGATTTTCTTGGTTTCCTCCATCATTTTCCATTCTTCTTTAGTGTAGCCATCATCCATGAACACGTCGATATGCGGGATCACGTTAAACGCAATGCGTTTGGTGAATTTGCTTGGCTCTTTCGCATTGCCCATAAACATGGATTTGGTTTGTTCATACAGCTCGTCCATCGCGTCTTTTCCTGCGCCAGACACCGACTGATAGGTGCTGACTACTACGCGTTTGATTTTTGCCACTTCATGCAACGGTTTCAGCGCCACCACCATCTGAATGGTTGAGCAATTCGGGTTGGCAATGATGTTTTTCTTGCCAAAATCTTTGAGCGCCTCAGGATTTACTTCTGGCACCACCAGCGGCACATCTGGGTCCATACGAAAATGGGAGGTGTTGTCGATGACGACGGCACCTGCGGCAGCCGCTTTCGGCGCGAAACGCGCAGAGATATTGCCGCCCGCAGAAGAAAGCACAATATCCGTATCCGAAAAATCATAGTCGTCCAGCGCTTGCACTTTCAGAATGTCGGTATCGCCAAAGCTGACTTCTTTGCCAATCGAATCACGCGAGGCCAGCGCCACCACTTCCGACACAGGGAAGTTGCGCTCGTGCAGGATTTGCAGCATTTCACGGCCCACATTGCCAGTGGCACCCACGATGGCTACTTTATATTTTTGCATATGATGTTTTCCTAATGTTTCTAAATTCAGTTACGCTGCTTTTTGTTTGGCAGCTAAAGTTTCCAGCGTTTTTAAAATTGCGTCACCCATTTCAGATGTGCCGAGTTTAGTTTTGCCAGTTTGCATAATGTCCGCTGTGCGGTAGCCGTCCGCCAGCACTTGCGCAATGGCTGCGTCCAGCAAATCCGCATCCGCTTTTAAATCGAAGCTATAGCGCAGCATCATGCTCACGCTCAAAATAGTCGCAATCGGGTTGGCAATGCCTTTGCCTGCAATGTCTGGCGCGCTGCCATGCACAGGCTCGTAAAGGCCGGCTTGCTTACCGTCGGCTGTTTTTGCACCCAAGGAAGCGGAAGGCAACATGCCAAGCGAGCCGGTGAGTTGTGCAGCAATGTCGGACAAAATATCGCCAAAGATATTGCCAGTAATCACCACGTCAAATTGCTTAGGGTTGCGCACCAGTTGCATCGCCGCATTGTCCACATACATGTGGGAAAGTTCAACGTCTGCATATTCTGCCGCGTGCAGTTTAATCACTACATTGCGCCACATTTCCGTGCATTCCAGCACGTTGGCTTTATCAATCGAGCAAAGTTTTTTGCTGCGTTTGCGCGCCAATTCAAAGCCCACACGCGCAATGCGCTCCACTTCATCAGAGGTATAAACCATGGTGTTCACACCACGCAAACGGCCGTCGGGCAGGGTTTCTACGCCGCGTGGCTCACCAAAATACACGT
>JAIXRX010000120.1 GCA_027485005.1 Alphaproteobacteria bacterium | reverse complement strand
TTCTCAGTCAGCAATGTTAGCTCAGCATGAAGAGCATCTTCATCGTGTAAATCCAATAAAGATGAAGGAATATTTTTCAGAAAATTCTGAATAAATTGCTGTGCGCTTGTTTCTTGATTAGCGTCGCGCAAGCTTGGTTTGCCAAAGATAAAGTCGGAAAGCTGCAATGCGATCAAGTGGGGTGTCAATGGCATTTTATCAGCTGCGATACTCATCGCTGCTGTTTCTGCCGGATCGTTCATAAAATCAAATTCTTGCATAAGACCTCTTTTGATGATGCCATCAGCATAGCAAAAGAAGATTAAGGCTTTCTAAAGAACACTAATAATAGAGGCTATATAAATCAGTTGGTTAGGAGCGAATGCGCGCGCCATGCTCTGAAAGATTGGGCAGACAAAGCCCAACAATCGCCTCGGCGCTATGCTCAGGAGATTCGAGTGTTTCAGGGTTTTCACCAGGGAAGGCCGCCGCGCGCATGTGGGTGCGCATGACGCCAGGGTCGAGCAGATTCACGCGTAAATTGGAATTCACGGTTTCGGCCGCATAGAGGTTGGCAAGCATCTCCAAACCCGCTTTACTGACCGCATACGGCCCCCAATAAGCCGGTGCACGTTGTGCGACACCGGAAGTCACAAACACTGCACGTCCTGCGTCGGACTGGCGCAGTAGCGGGTCAAGCGTGCGGATGAGCCGCCAATTGGCGGTCAGGTTCACTTGCAGTACTTCGTCCCAAATTTTAGGCGTCATATGGCCAAGGGGGGTCATATCTCCTAATATCGCTGCATTCCCAATCAGAATGTCGCAGCGGCCAAAGCGCTCATACAACGTCGGTCCAAGCTTATCGATACTGTCCATATCCCGCAAATTCATAGGGAGAAGGGTGGCTTTGCCGCCGATGGTTTGAATCGCGTCGTCGGTGCGTTCCAGCCCGTCCACGTCGCGGCCAATCAGCACGCAATGTGCGCCCGCTTGCGCGAGCTTAATGGCGGTGGCCGACCCTAAGCCGCGAGATGCCCCAGTGATAACGGCAATGCGGCCTTGCAATGGAGTCCCGCTCATGAAGGTTACGCAGCGCCGAGCATGGGGCGTTTAGGCGTGTCGCAAGCGACGCTTTTATCTTGGTCCGCTAAGCGAATCGGGTAGTCGCCCGTAAAGCAGGCGTCGCAATATTGTGGTGCGTCATTGTCGCGTTTGGCTTCGCCCATCGCGCGATACAGACCATCAATCGAAATAAACGATAAACTGTCCACATTGAGTTGCTTGGCCATTTCTTCCACGGTCATATTCGCTGCCATCAGCTGGTCACGCGAAGGGGTGTCCACGCCATAAAAGCACGAATGAGTGGTTGGTGGGCTGGCAATGCGCATATGCACTTCGGCGGCACCTGCGTCACGCACCATATTCACGATTTTCTTGGAGGTGGTGCCGCGCACAATCGAGTCATCCACCAAAATCACGCGCTTACCTTTGAGCATGGAAAGATTGGCGTTATGTTTGAGTTTCACACCCAAATGGCGTACTTGGTCGGTTGGTTCAATGAAGGTGCGGCCCACATAATGATTGCGGATAATGCCAAGCTCGAACGGAATTTTTGCTTCCTGAGCATAGCCGAGCGCAGCAGGCACGCCAGAGTCTGGCACCGGCACCACCACGTCGGCGTCCACATGGCTTTCACGCGCCAACTCCACGCCGATTTGCTTGCGCGCCACATACACATTTTTATTTTCAAGATAGCTGTCAGGGCGCGCAAAATACACATATTCAAACACGCAGAAACGCTTATTTTGTTTGGCCAGCGGGCGCATGGATTCAATGCCCTTATCGGTGATGATCACCATTTCGCCCGCTTCAATATCGCGCTCATAGGTAGCGCCAATAATGTCCAGCGCACAGGTTTCAGACGCCAGCACATAGGCGCCATCCAAGCGGCCAAGCACTAGTGGGCGCACGCCCAACGGGTCTCGCACACCAATCACGCCTTCATGCGAAAGCGCCACCAACGAGTAAGCCCCTTCAATATGTTTGAGCGCATCAATTAAGCGCTCCGCCACCGTTGCGCCTTTTGAGCGCGCGACCAGATGAATAATTACTTCCGTGTCGGAGGTGCATTGAAACAATGAACCGCTAGCGATTAAATCTTCACGCAAGGTCATTGCGTTAGTCAGGTTGCCATTATGGGCAATGCCAAAGCCACCAAAGCTGCATTCTGCAAATAAAGGCTGCGCATTGCGCAACAAGGTCTCGCCGGTGGTGGAATAACGCACATGGCCAATCGCTTGCGTGCCGTGCAATTTGTCGATAACCGCTGCGGTGCCGAAAATATCTCCCACCAAACCTAGCTCGCGGTGCGGATAAAATTTCGTGCCGTCATAGCTCACAATGCCCGCGGCTTCTTGGCCGCGATGTTGCAGCGCGTGCAAGCCAAGGGCAGTGTGAGCGGCTGCTTCTTTGTGTCCCCAAATACCAAATACGCCGCATTCTTCGCGGAGCTTATCGTCATCCCAAGGGGTCTGTGCGTCGCGGGTCATTCGTTGGTCTCTTTCGGTGGATAAGGCTTGGCTTTCAGCATTTTCTTCAGGGCATTTGCTTCGCTTTCATTCGGGGAAAGATCACTTTCTCCCACGCGAACTGGTGCTCTTTTATCGGGTGGAATAGTCAAATCAGCGTTTTCGTCAACTGTTTCTTCTGCATCCATTGCTTCTTCTTTCAGTGCCGACATGCCTTCCAAATAGCTTGGGGACACTTTAGCAAGCAATTCCGCTCCCTCTTTGGCATAGGGCTTTGTCCAGGCGGTTTGCACTGCTTCAGGCATATTTTCTTCATCCATCGCATAAGACAAAAGCAAGTATCCTAAAGAGACAATAAATGCCCCACGCAGGACACCAAAGCCAAGGCCCAGTGCATTATCAATCATTCCCACATCCGCCCCTTGCTTAGCGTAGCGCACCAGCAGGGAATTAAACAGAGAAATCACGATCAAGGATGTGATATAAGTACCAATCGCTGCAAATCCAATCGCTGCCATTTGATGGCCAAGTTTAGGCTCCAGCCATTCTGCTACGGTTGGGTAGGCATAAATGGTGATAAGACCCGCTCCCACCCATGCACCCAAGGACAGCATCTCGCGTATAAAGCCACGGAAAAATGCAATCAAGCACGATAAGCCAAACACGGCAATCACGATCGTATCGAAGATATTAAGCTGTGCCTCGAACATATTGCTAGCTTCCTACTTTTTGTTGGCCTGTTTTTTGTGCATGCGCGCGTGCGGGCGCAAACCATGCTGCCAAATCTTGTACATGAGTGAGGGCGTGCATGACAAGCCCTGTCGCGCCTTTTTTTAGCCCAGCGTGGCTTGGGCAGAACACTTGTCCAAACCCTAGTTTTTCTGCCTCTTTGAGGCGTGCTTCGGTGCGGCTCACCCGGCGTGTCTGCCCTGATAATCCAATTTCACCAAATAAAATGGCGTCTTCTGGCAAACAAATATCGGTTAGGGCCGAAAGTAGTGCGGCTGC
>JAIXRX010000215.1 GCA_027485005.1 Alphaproteobacteria bacterium | reverse complement strand
GGATTCACATAAATAAGGCCCATATGCACAGCAGCGAGTGGCTTTTTCAGCTCTCCATTTTTCTCGCGGCGGTTGCTGCCCAGCATTTCGGCTTCTGGCCCCCAATAAACCACATCTGGCTCCCAATCATCGGTGCGGCCACCTGCAAAGCCATAGGTTTTAAAGCCCATATTCTCGAGCGACACATTGCCTGCAAGTACTAGCAAATCTCCCCAAGAGAGGCTGCGGCCATATTTTTGCTTCACTGGCCACAATAAACGTCGCGCTTTATCAAGATTAGCATTATCAGGCCAGCTATTGAGTGGTTCAAAGCGTTGCTGGCCGCCTTCTCCCCCGCCACGGCCATCATGCGTGCGGTAGGTGCCGGCGCTATGCCACGTCATCCGAATGAAGAACGGGCCATAATTGCCCCAATCAGCGGGCCACCAGTCTTGAGAGTTGGTGAGAACGGCATTGATGTCCTTTTTCACCGCAGCCAAATCCAGCTTGCTGAACTCTTTACCATAATCAAAGTTATCGCCGTAAGGATTAGAGATTTTATCATGATCACGCAGCGCAGAAAGGTTCAGCTGCTCTGGCCACCAGAACTGATTAGGCTTCGCCTGATTCATGTCCGCCATGGCATTAGCTGCAAATGATATAATAACCAAACCAGCCAATGCCGACTGTGTTAATAACATTCTTTTTTTCACGATAATTCTCCCTGTTGTTATCAAATGGTATAAATTGGAATGTTTCTAATATAGACCAAATATATCAGGATTATCAATCTATAAAATTGATTTTATCAAAAAAATTTGATCGCCGGCTCTTCATGAACATGAAACAAAATAAAAAGCCCACCCCCGAGGGGATGGGCTTTTTTTGAATGCTCAATAACAGCTAGAAACTAGTCGTTATCTGAATTACGGCGAGCCAATTTACGGGCACGACGAACGGATTCAGCAGACTTACGAACGCGCTCTTCGGAGGGCTTTTCATAATGGCGACGCATTTTCATCTCGCGGAAGATACCTTCACGTTGCATTTTCTTTTTAAGAACACGCAATGCTTGGTCCACGTTATTGTCGCGAACTTGCACTTCAACCATGCTCACTTACCTCCCCTCGGGCGTAAAAATTTCGGACGCTTCTTATACGGCCTGAGCCCTACATTGGCAAGCACCAAATACCGTCTGACATAAGAATGCACCCTTGCAGCGGCAAAGGCTTTGTGCTTAAACTAATTGCCCTGAATTAAAAAAACTATGCTCGAAAACGGAGAATATCGATGGCTAAAATTGGTGGAATTGAAGCTAAGCAACTGAAATCTATTATTGATCGCGTGGAAAAGCTGGAAGAAGAAAAAACAGCGATTGCTGCCGACATCCGCGAAATTTTTGCCGAAGCCAAAGGCAATGGCTACGATACTAAAACCCTGCGCCAAGTGATGAAACTTCGTAAAATGGAAAATAACGAGCGTGAAGAGCAAGAATATCTGCTTGAAACCTACCTGCGCGCACTGGGTATGCGCCCTGATCTAGACGCTGAAGAAGCGGCTTAGTCTTTTTTCTTGCGGAATCCTTGCTTCATCTCATCCACAAATCCTTGCGTGTGGATGGGATTGATAGCAAGCGGCGTCGATACATTCCAGATGACCTCAAATGCCGCACGCTGCATGGTCACCATTTCCTGACTCTCAATGATAAAGCCAAAACTTTCTGACTTTGATGAGAGGAACGCTATTTTGTTGGCGTACATCCAATAGCCCATGGTAAAGTGTACATTGGTCGGCGCAACTCGAATCTCGCGCCTAAAATCCTCCCCGACCCCAAGGAACGGATTACTTTTAATATCCAATACTTCCCCTTGCGGCCAGATAGCGCGAGTATAAAGATTGCGACGAATACGCTCTTTATTATGGTAGCGGAAAAAATCTGAGCTAAGCAACTCTACCATGCTTTTTATCGGCCAAAAAGCTAACGTCTCACAGTCTTGATAATTGAGCATGTCCTTTAATACATGCTGTACTCCCTCGGCGCCCTCATACATCTGAAAACGCGGATTAATACCCCCCACACCATTCTTACTCATTAGTTCAGGCAGAATATGTTGGTAGGCTTTTTGCTGTGTTTGCAAATTCTCAATGCGTTGTTCGAATAAATGATTTAGCGTTTCTGGTGGAGCAGCACTAAAACTACGGGTACCATGCGTCAAGCTGCGCTTGACCACCCCATGATCCGTGAGCCTCTGCAAAACTCCATATAAAGTAGGACGTGCAATTCCTACTTTTTTAGCAAGCTCTCCAGCGGTTATCTGCCCGCACTCCAGCAAGTGCAAATAAATTTTTACCTCGTCCGCCGACAAATCCAGTGATTGTAAAATTTTCTCTATCATAAGCAGTATATTAGCACGTTTTGTCGATGTTGTCGAGCATTGACGACACATTGAAATAGAACACTTATCTATGCTTTGGACGTTAATATAAAGAGGTATTTCATCGCAACTCTTCTTGAGAAGCGCATGTAGGGAAAATCCCTCGATTCCAAGGAATCGCAATATGTGCGGCGACAGATTTCGCCTGATACTTAAATTGTGAAAACAATGAAGAATGTACTCGCACGTATCGAGGCGATTATCATTGCGGCTGAGCGAAGCCGTATTTGCTAATCGCATCGTTTGGGCAAACACCTACAAGGTAGGCTAAGCTCATCACCAGTTTTTTCGCACTTTGTCTGGGGCACAAAACAAAGTGTATTTTTATTCATCAAAAAAAAACAAAAAAATGAAAGAACAAATGTTAGAGGAAAAACGCCAGAAGGCGCTAGCCTCATTTGAGGATCTAAACAATCCACAATTCTGGCGTTTTCAGCCAGAATTTAGTAATGGAGAAGTGAGTGGTGGCGTTTGGCTTGGCCGCAAACTTTTTCATCTCTCAAATGCCGAATTATTCGGTTTATTTGAGAGAAATGAGGGCTTACGACTGGCAACACTGCAAGAGCTGCGTAACAGTCAAACACTGTTTAAACCCACTGGATACATTGGCAAGCCAGCTCCTCAACCATGGGGTTTTGATGCTTTTTGGCATGCCAACCGTCTTTTCGTAGAAGAAGGCATTGGTATCAACGGCATCCTATGGGGGGCATCTCCCGTTGGGTGCTGGGCTGTTGTCAGTGATGGCAATTTCACTGTCCGTCAAGGAGCGGCGTGGAATGTTGGTTTGTTCGACGATTTTTTAGACGAACAAGGCCACATGATAATGCCTTCAAAAGAAATGGCTCAGGGCATTCTTGACATGTCCAGAGTTGCAGGAATTAAGAGCCTATTTGGCTTAAAAAACGAAGACAACACGGAAATTGCTCGTTATGCGGGCTATGGCTTGGGATTAGAGTTAGAAGACAACGAGGCATATTTGCTGGCAAAGCCTGCAAATGCCCAGGAAATCTGGCTCATGAAAAAGCTCATCAGCGTGCAAGGGGCTAAACTTTTTTCAGATTCGGGCAACCCATGCCTTAGCATGCCAGAAATCATCGAACAAAAAGTGGTGGTCTATTTTGCTGCTGGCGGCGGTTGTAGCCGGTGTTCTCGACTTGAAAACACCACTCGCAAAACATTTGCTGAAGACGCTTTAGCGCTTATCTCCGCTGAGGAGTTAAACGCTAACGGTTTTGATGCTAACGAAGTTTGCATTAAGCTTCTTCCAGAATATGAAAACTGGAAAGAACGCAAAATGTTCGACACTATTATGTCATTAGCGGTGGCCAACATTGAATAAAAACTAAAAGGGCGGCCGTTTGGCTGCCCTTTTTTTAATCTCTATCTGGCATAGAAATTAGGCGGCATTCGCCATCGTGAGGCGATGCAGCTCTTCTTTCACGAGCAGTTTTTGCTTTTTCAACTGCGCAATGGTGGAGAAATCTGGAAGCGGACGGTGCTGTTCGTCATAGATCGCTTTTTCAAGCTTAGAGTGACGTTCTTGCAGATGCGTGATGTGAGTAATAACGGACATAAAAAACATACCTTTCTTTCGTGTTATAAATGAAGATTGAGAGCCTTCATGCAGAAACGAGCATGTTTTTATGAATATAAGAAAACCGCTCTTTTTATGCAAGCTGAATATTTAGTCAATAAATAGTTATAATATCGCGGCACTTGAGTAATTTTATCCACCATACTGTGCATTATTTCACACAAAATACTATCCAGCCAGCACCTGCCCCGCCAAATACAATGACCCAGCAATAAGAATATCATGGCCGCCCAGTAACTGCTCTAATGCATTCTCAACACTGGTTGCAGCCTTTGCCTTCATGCCCTGCGTGCGGCAAATTTCCGCCAATGCTTCAGGCGATTGCGCTTGCGATTCACCGTCAATCGGCACAGTCATCACCTGCGCAACATAAGGCGCAAGCGGCGCCACAAAGCCTGCGGCGTCTTTGGTGTTCAACATGCCAAGCACAAGGTTCAGCGGGCGCTTTCGATCCGCCGCCCATGCCGCAATCGCAGCCGCAGCATG
>JAIXRX010000198.1 GCA_027485005.1 Alphaproteobacteria bacterium | reverse complement strand
TTTAAGGCGGGGCAGGTGGATTTGCGAGAAGAATATCTGGCGCGTAACTGGGCGAATGCCTACGATTTTCCAGCGGCTAAAACGGGTGGTTTGGTGCGTAAAGAAGTGGCGTCTGGCCGCCCCAAAGGCATGCAGGGTTTTATGTTTAACCTGCGCAAAGAAAAATTTGCGGATGCGCGTGTGCGCCAAGCCATTGGGCTAGCAATGGATTTCGAATGGATGAACCGCGCCTTATTTTTTAATTCCTACGCGCGCAATCGTAGCTTTTTCCAAGGTACGGAATTTGAGGCCAAGGGCACGCCATCTAAGCAAGAGCAAGCCTTGTTGATGCCATATAAGGAAGTGCTGCCGACAGGGGTTTTGGAGCAAGACGCCGCAAGTCCGCTTACTACGGATGGCAGCGGAAATAATCGCGCACTGCTGATTAAGGCGCAAGGGCTGTTGAATGAGGCGGGCTGGAAGCTTGGGCCAGATGGACTACGGCACCACCCCACCACGGGCGAAGCACTGACGGTCGAATTTCTTATCAATCAAGGATCATTAGAGCGAGTGATTGCGCCAATGCGTAAAAGCCTGATGAAGCTGGGCGTTGAGGCAAAGATTCGGGTGGTAGATGATGCCCAATATCAAAAGCGAGTGGATAGCCGACAATTTGATGTCATCTCGTCTGTGCTTAATACATCCTTATTTTTTCCGGGTGCGGAACAAGAGGCTATGTGGCAGTCTGCCCAAGCGGATATGGAGGGAAGCAACAATGTGGCGGGCATGAAAAACCCAGCCGTGGACGCGCTGGTGAAACAAATTAAAGAGGCACAAACGATCGATGAATTGCGCCCCGCTGCCCAAGCACTCGACCGCGTGTTGCGTGCAGAATATGTGATGATTCCGCATTGGCACAGCCCGATTTTCCGCATTGCCTATTGGCCGCGTTTTGACATGCCGCCCAAAACCCCGCCATATGGCCTCGCTACAGGCGCATGGTGGGCTAGATAAGCGTTTATTTTTCATTGCTACGTCGTTGTTCATCGGACTCGCGCTTAGTCATGTAGCGCTGCTACATTCCTTCACCCTCGCCTCGAACGCCTAGTATCAATAAAAAATAATTCGCTTATATCAAAAGGCCAGTAGGCCGCCTCAGCCCTGTTTGCGGTTGCTTCCGCTGCGCGACATTCTGTCGCTCACATGAAGCTAGCTCAAGGCTGACTCGGACTACTGTCCTCGTAGCCCACCCTCTAACCGTAGGTAAACTGCTCTTTCATAATGCGTTCTTGCAGGTTCTGTTCAGGGTCGAACAGCAAATTCACTGACGTTTTATGTTGTTCACTAATGGCCACCCATTCCACGTCGCGCACTTCAGTAAAATCAGCCACAGCGCTCACGGGGCGTTTGTCAGGGTGAATAATTTCAAAATGAATACTGGAATCATGCGGCAGCATCGCGCCGCGCCAGCGGCGTGGGCGGAAAGGTGAAAGCGGCGTGAGGGCAATCACGTTAGACCCCAGCGGAATGATGGGCCCACCTGCCGAGAAATTATACGCCGTACTGCCCGCAGGGGTGGAAACTAAAACACCGTCGCATACCATTTCTTCAATCCGTACCACATGGTCAACACTCACGCGGATTTTGGCAGCTTGACGTGTTTCGCGGTATAAGGACACTTCGTTAAATGCCAGAAGCTCTACTTCTTTGCCCTGCACCGTGCGTGCAAACATGCGCAAAGGATAAAGCTGGGTATTACGCGCCTGTTCAATGCGATCATGCAAATGATCATAGCGCAAATGGTTAAGTAAAAAACCCACCGTACCGCAGTTCATGCCATAAATCGGGGTGCCACGCCCCATGAATCGGTGAAGCATTTCCAGCATAAACCCGTCGCCACCCAAAGCTACGACCACGTCTGCTTTGGTGCGTTTGGAGCGCATATCCAGCAAATCATAGCGCGATTGAAGCTCACGCAAGGCTTCTTGCGCACGGGGCGATTCGTCGGCGATACAACCAATTTTCAGAGTTTTCATTGCGAAGCCGACCTTACAGCAGTAAAAGAAAAAACGATAAACAAGAAAGCAGCATAAAATGGATGAAGAGCTTCTGCAAGCGTGGGACGGCATCGGTACGGAAGATTTTCTGCTAGCGCGCCATTTAATCCCCGAAGAGTACCAGGATGAGATTCTGGCGGTTTACGGTTTTGCCCGCGAGGTGGACGATATTGCCGACCATCCGACGATGAGGAGTGCCGACAAGCAAGCCCAGCTGATGGCAATAAATCGCGGATTGATACGCCAAGAACCCACCGAGCTTCCACGTTGGGCGCGCCCCTTTGAACTGTTATTGCGCCGACACTTTATTACGCCGATGCATGCGGAAGAAATGATGTCTGCCATGTTGCAGGATGTGCATAAAACGCGTTATCAGGATTTTGATGAGCTGGAGGCCTATTGTCAGCGCTCGGCGGTGCCGCTGGGGTTAATGATGCTGGAGGTGTGCGAAGAAAAACATGCAGATATCAAAGCGGCTGAAGCCCTATGCCACGCCCTACAAATGATCAATATTCTGCAAGACGCTTCCAAAGATTTCCTGATTTTAGAACGGGTTTATATCCCGCTGCAATGGTTTGTGCAGGCAGGAATTACAGTCGAAGAACTTACTAAGGGACAGATGAGTAAAGCTTTTCGTGGGGTGGTGGAGCGTATGATTGAGCGCATTATCATTCGCTTGCGGGAAGCGAAGCCGCTGGTGCGTACCATTCGCCATAAGCGCTTGCGATTATTAATGGCCTGTATTGACGAAATGGCCTGGGCGCTGATGCGAAAATTAAAACACGAGGATATTCTCCGTCAGCGTGTGAATCTTTCTTTGTGGGAAAAAATTGGTTGCCTTTATCGCGCATGGAAACGCGCCTAGGCGCCCTTGAAATGCCGAGATCGCGCACCATATATACCCTATCAACCAACCCGTAACGAGGCCAGTAGGCTGAGCCAGACTTGAGCGATTCTCATCTGAGTGTCAGTAGACACGAAGGGAGAAAATGTAAAAAGTGCAGGAGCGCGATTCAGTCCTGAGCCCGCTTCATGGAAGCAAACGTAAAGGAATAGACTATGTTTGAAATCAGACGATTTGAAGAGTTAGGCCAATTTGAAAATGCGTGGCTGAAAGCGCGTTATCATTTTAGTTTTTCAGGGTACCACGATCCTGCGCGTATGGGTTTTGGTCCATTGCGCGTGATTAATGATGACCGCGTGTTGCCCGGCACCGGCTTCGATTTTCATGGCCATCGCGACATGGAGATTATAACGTTTGTACGCGCGGGCGCTATTTCACACGCTGATAACTTAGGCAATGAAGGTGCCACCCGTGCCGGCGAAGTGCAAGTAATGAGTGCAGGCAAAGGCATTCTCCATGCCGAGCATAATAAAGAAGCGCAAGATACTCGCCTGTATCAGATCTGGATTGAACCGCACACCAAGGGCGTGCAACCCCGTTGGGAACACCGTGCTTTCCCAACTGATTTTGTGGCGGAGGGCAAGACACTGCCAGTGCTGGCGAGCGGGCTGCCTGAGCATGAGGGCGCAGCCTTGATGATGCATGCTGATGCTGTGGTGTATGGAGGGCAGGTGCGCGCATGCCAGAACCTCACGCAAGCGGTGGGGCAGGGAGCTTACTTGCTCATCTCCAAAGGAGAAATTCACGTGAAAGGCGAGGTGTTAAAGCAAGGTGATGCGCTGATTCTGAAGGATGAAGCTCAGCTTGAGCTGACCGCACAAACGGATGCTGAATTGGTGTTGATTGACTTGCCAAGAATCTAGGCGGCCTTCATCAAATTGTCATATATCTTTGATATAAGAGCTGGGATTCTTTCATTCGTAGTCGCGAGGTGATGAGTATAAAAATAAGAATCCACCTCATAAAAAGCGACGAATAAACTCATAAAGAAATGAGTTTTAGAACCATTTTGTCGATTGTGGCAACAGCTGCTCTTTTAGGAGCAGGTATCGTTGCCTACAACTCATGGGAACTTCTCGCTAGCGGTGAGATTTTCCACCGAGGAGAAAATGATGCCAAGAGGTTATTTGCCCTGGCAAGCCTCTTTACAGGCATTATGCTTGGGGCTCTTTATTTGCGGAGTAAAATTCCAAAAGATTGAGCCAATAGAAAAAGGGGGAGTCGCACGTTGCGCCTCTCCTTTTTTATCGCTTAAATATATCTATCTCCGGCGCGTGCGGCTGGAAGAGCCAAGCACCCCGCGCACCACTTCGGTGGCAATGCGGCGGCCAATACTGCGCATGATTTCTTTGCCGATAGTGCTGCCGAGCGCACCCACCACACCACCAATCACACCGGCAAACATACCACCGGTGCTAGCGCTACCTTTTTCAGCAGTATTTGCGTCCTCGCTCTCGTCGCTTTCGCCTTTTTTCTGTGCCAATTTCTCAAAGGCGGATTCATTATCAATCGCCACCTCATACACCCCTTTATACGGGCTTTGCGCCTGCACGCCCGCACGCTCTGCATCCGCAAGAGGCCCCACGCGCGAGGTGGGGACTTTAATAAACACACGCTCCACCACCGTTGGAGAGCCTTTATCATCCAAGGTGGAGACCAGCGCTTCGCCCACCGCGAGTTCGGTCATGGCCGTTTTAGTGTCAAACGCAGGGTTCACGCGGAAAGAATCCGCCGCCGCGCGAATACCTTTTTGATCTTTCGGCGTAAAGGCGCGCAATGCATGTTGAATGCGATTGGAAAGCTGGCCAAGCACGGCTTCTGGAATGTCCGCTGCGTTTTGCGTAATGAAATAAACACCCACGCCTTTGGAGCGGATCAGGCGCACTAGCTGCTCAATTTTTTCGAGCAGCACGGCAGGCGCGTCATCAAATAGCAAATGCGCTTCGTCAAAGAAAAACACCATCTTGGGCTGCGCGATATCACCCACTTCGGGGAGCTGTTCAAACAACTCTGACAGCAGCCACAACATAAACATGCTGTAAAGTTTTGGGCGCTGCATCAGCTCGGTCGCGGCCAGCACATGCACAATGCCGCTGCCGTCCGGCGCGTCTTTGAGCAAATGCGAAAGTTCCAGCGCAGGCTCACCAAAAAAGTTCGCTGCCCCTTGTTGCTCAAAGCCCAGCAACGCGCGCTGCACCGCGCCCACCGTGGCAGTCGCCACATTGCCATATTGGGTGGAATATTCTTTGGCATTCTCGCCAATATGGTTCAGCAAGGCGCGCAAATCTTTAAAATCAATCAGCCAAAGTTGCTCAGCGTCCGCCACTGCAAAGGCGATGTTGATGAGGCCTTCTTGCACGTCGTTCAACCCTAGCAAGCGGGAAAGCAGCAGCGGCCCCATCTCCGAAAGCGTGATGCGCACAGGGTGGCCAGCCTTGCCAAAAATATCCCAGAATATCGTCGGGCAGCCTGCAAAATTAAGCGACTGGCCGAGTTCGTTTGCGCGTTTTTCAATCGCAGGCTTGGTGCTGCCGGCCACTGCAATGCCGGACAAATCACCTTTCACATCCGCAATAAAGACGTTGGTGCCCGCGCGGGAAAAATCCTCCGCCAAGCCTTGCAGGGTAAAGGTTTTGCCCGTGCCCGTCGCACCCGCAATCACGCCATGGCGATTGGCATATTTCAGCAAAAGTTGGGCGGGTGTGCCGCTCGCGTTTTTTCCTAAAAACAACCCATCAGAGAAAGCGGGAGAAGCGGCGGCGGCGGTGGACATTGGGAGAGGCCTTCCTTCAAAAATATGATGCGAGAAGGATAGGGACCGCCGCGTGGATGACAAGCAAATTGTCAAGAGACCTAGAAGCCTGCCTTAAAAAATAGGTTGCAACTATTTGTTGTTAAATCCACCCGATATGTAGCAGTGCTTGCCACTGCAGTTGATGCACATGACCAGTAGTTAGAGTTTAAAGTCATAATTGCTCCACTGCCAGGACGACCATCATCATTCTTCCCATCTATAGATGCTGCCTCAGTGGGATTTAATGTTGTTAAACTCCAGATACTTCCCCCGCCTCCTGCAAGAATAAACATGGTTCCATAATCGCTAGCAAACCAATTGACGTCTGTGTAATATCCATTTGTTCCTGTTGCAAAACCAGCATTTGCAATTTTTGATGCAGGCCCATTGGTCCCCCATGTATACGTCGCTGCGTCAGTGAATACGCCGGTATAATTTCCAGAAATTAAGCCAGCATTACTTAAATGCTGCCATGCGCGAAAGACCTCAGAAGCCTGCCAATTGATTCTTCCATTCCCATCACCATTGCATGTTTGTGTGCCTGTACCTGCACCATTTGGGCAGCCCCCCGACGCGGTGCCCCAATAAGCGGTGGCATTGGCGAGATCGCCAGGCAGGGCGTTATATTTGAGTTTGAAGGTATTAAAGGCGGTTTTGTATTTATTCACATCTGCCATGACCGAGTTTAATTCGCTGGCACGAATCAGCTCCTGCCCCGTCAAAATCCCGCCCGTAATTAAGCCAATAATCACCAGTACAATTGCGAGCTCAACGAGCGAAAACCCTTTAGCATTTGCCCCCGCTATTGCAACATACTGTTGCTCACATGGGGCAGGCTCAAGGCTAAACTCGGACTGCTGTCCTCGTAAAAACACAGAATGATTCATATGAGTATCCTTATAAATACGGATCTGCTTTTAGAAGGTAATTGGTGATATAATCTTTGATGCCATCTTCTAAGCTCATGAATGGTAAATTATACCCTGCTGCACGTAATTTATCGAGCCTTGCTTCGGTGAAATATTGATACATGACTTCCAGCTCGCTTGGCATATCCACATATTTAATTTGCGGCACTTTACCTAGCGCGTGGAAGATCGCTTTCGCCATATCGTCAAAGCTGCGGGCTTGGCCTGTGCCAACGTTATACACGCCTTGTACCTGCGGATTGTCCAGCAGCCATAGCACCACCTTCACACAGTCGCGCACATGCACAAAGTCACGCTTTTGTTGGCCGTCTGCCACGCCTGGATGTTGCGATTTATAGAGCTTGACTGCATGGTCATGTAGTGCGGAAGGATAGATTTTATGAATCACACTGCGTTGGTCGCCTTTGTGATATTCATTCGGCCCATAGACGTTAAAGAAGCGCAACCCAGCCCATTGCGGTGGTGTAGGTTTTTGTTGGGCGCTCTGGGTGACGGCAAAACGGTCAAACATTAGTTTGCTCCACCCCAACGGATAAAGCGGACGCAGTGTGTTGATATAGCTGATATCGTGGGTGTCATCGAAACCCTCCTCGCCTTGACCATAAATGGCAGAGGACGATGAGTAGATAAAGCGCGCTTGGTTTTCTGCGCACCACCGCCACAATAAAATAGGGAGGGACTGATTGGATTCTAGCAGCAGCCCGACGCGGCGCTCTGTAGTGGAGGCAATAGATCCAAAATTTAAAATAGCCTCAACGTCCGCACCATTCATTTCCAGCCAGTAAAACAAGTTGGCAGGAGAAACAATTTCACTCACATGATGATGACGAAGGTTGCGCCATTTCTCGTCGTCGCCAAACTCATCAACGACCACCACATTATATTGGCCCTTCTGAGCAAGCGCTGCCACAATGTTTGAACCTACAAAACCGCCACCGCCAGTGACCACAATAGTTTTCATATGATTTGCTCTCCACTTGTTATACTTATCGTCTTATTATACTCGTTTAATGGCTTGAAGGAAAAGGATTTATCATGGACGCGCTCTATCAGGTGGTTGGACTAGCAGGAGTAGGGATGATCTTGGGATCCTACTATCTATTGCAATCGGGGCGCTGGAAGCCCGAAGAGAACCGTTATGGCTGGTTGAACATTGCGGGATCGTCCGCGGTTCTGGTGTCGCTTATCAGTGCGTGGAATTTGCCAAGTTTCGTGATTCAAACGAGCTGGATCAGCATCACTTTATTTGGCATGTGGAAGCGCCGCGTTCGCTAGTGCATCGCAAAACATGCGCACTATTTTCTCGAATCGAATGGCAAACGCGAGGTAAGTAGGCCAAGCCCGCCCTGAGCGCGCTTCATATGCGTTTTAGTAGAACCGAATGGAAGCAAATGCACAAAAGGCCCTGTCAAGCCTAAAATGGACGAAAAATAAATATTTTTGAATGTTTATAAGGCTGTGGAGAGATTTATCAACCTTTTGATATTTATTGCATATATGGCTATCAACTTTATTTGCGGCCACCCCCTTTTCATCTGTGAAAACTCATGCAAGACTCCCTGCCGTTCCCGCATGAGCGAATGAGGCTTACTCATCGATGCTTACTAAAATGCGAGAACATAGGCGGAGTAAAAGTTTGTTCGAAAATTTGGAGTGTTGTTATGTCGATGATATCTAGTGTGGTAGAAAATATTTTGCCGAATCCGATTGATCTTGCTGAGCAAGTGATGATGGATCGCGATTGGGCGTTTGATCGTTCGACGGAAGAAGAGCTGGTGGCGGAAGTGGTGGGTGTGTGGTGCAACTACCGTATTTGGCTGAACTGGAATGAGCAGGTAAATGCATTGGTATGCACCTGTGCACTGGACACCAAACTTCCGAAACATCAACGCGCCAAAATTTATCCGCTGCTGGCGCAAGTGAATGAGCGCATTTGGATTGGGCATTTTAATTTATTGGCGCAAGATGGCACGGTAGTGTTTCAATATAGCCACCTATTGCACGGCGATGCGGCGTACTCCGCAGAACCGATTGACCAAATACTCGATATTGCAGTACAAGAATGCGAGAGATTTTATCCGGCGTTCCAAGCCGTTGTCTGGGGGGGTAAAACCGCCGAGGAAGCGATGGGAGTCGCATTGTTTGACACTGTAGGAGAAGCATGAGCTTTTTTTCATCGATTTTGTTAGTAGGTTGCGGAAATATGGGCGGCGCCTTGCTGGCCGCTTGGCGTGGCCATGGTGTAGCAGCCCCCAACCTTAAAATTATTGAACCGCATCTGGCGCGCGCTGAATATGCGACCCGCACGTATGGCGTGGAATGCTATGAGTCGCTGGAGGTGATGCCAGAGCATTACCAGCCCGATTGCGTGGTGTTTGCGGTAAAGCCAAATCAGCTGGACGCGATGGTGCCAGCCTTTGCGAAACGCTTTGGCAGCAAGCCGCTTTATATGAGCGTGGCTGCTGGCAAAACATTGGCCTATTTCGCTAAACATTTAGGTAGTGATGCGGCGGTGATTCGTACCATGCCCAACGTGCTTTCTCAAATCGGCCGTGGCGTGACAGCCGCGAGCACAGGCGCGCGCGTGCAAGGCGGGCAAAAAGACTATGCCGCCACCTTGCTGGGTTGCCAAGGGGAAGTGGTGTGGGTGGACGAATCGCAGATCGACAGCGTGACCGCGATTTCTGGTTCTGGCCCTGCTTATGCGTTCTATTTTATTGAAGCCTTGATTGCGGCGGGCGAACATGTGGGGCTTGCACCTGCCATGGCCAAATCTTTGGCGTTGCATACCTTGCGCGGCGCTGCCGACCTTGCGATGCAATCCGCTGAACCGCTGGATAAATTGCGTCAATCGGTGGCAAGCTCTGGTGGCACGACGGAAGCGGCCTTGCGCGTGCTGATGGCACCTGACACAGGTTTCGAGCCGTTGCTGCGGGATGCGGTGAAGGCGGCTGTTGATCG
>JAIXRX010000164.1 GCA_027485005.1 Alphaproteobacteria bacterium | reverse complement strand
TATGAAGAGAGGGGTTTTTTTATGTGCTAAAATCCGTTATAACGCTCCTATGCAAAAGGAGAGCTACCATGCCAGAGTGGAAAATATATAAGCAGGACATGATTTCTTATGTGGAGGCCACGCTGCATAAAGAAGCGATTCGCGCGGAATCAGGCGCTTTGCATTATTATCAAGGGCCGATTGAAATGAAGACGCCCATGCCCTCGGTGGGGAGTTTTATCAAGTCCCGCTTTACTGGCGAGAAGGCTTTTCGCCCTGTCTATCAAGGCTCTGGGAAGATTATGCTTGAGCCATCGTTACATGAATTTTTTATTCTGGATTTGCAGGACGAAACCTATGTGCTCGACCGTGGGGCTTATTGGGCGAGTGATATGGGCGTGGAAGTCACCGCGAAAATGAACAAAATTTCGACCACCTTGCTGGGCGGCGAAGGTTTGGTGCAAACGGCGGTGAAGGGTGAAGGCAGCGTCATTGTGCGCGCGCCAGGGCCGGTGCAGGCCATCGATTTACGCTCTGACCGTTTGGTGGTGGATGGCAGCTTTGCGGTGGCGCGCAGTGCGACTTTGGATTATTCGGTGCAAACCTCCACCCGCTCTCTCATGGGCACATTATTTTCCGGCGAGATGATTGTGTCGGTGATTCAAGGCACCGGCAGGGTGTATCTTGCGCCCGTGCCCAACCAACCGCTGATGCTGCAAGAAATGATGAATAGCAGCCTCGCAGGGCATTTCAGTCATTTGATAAGCCAGCTGAATCAGAAGTAGTGTTTACATTTGCCTCCGCTGCGCGTCTTTCGCCTACGCGAAAGCTACGGTGATAAGCCTGGCTCTCACATGAGGCTTGCTCAGGGCTGCCGAAGTCTACTGACTTCGGAGCGTCTTATAAACTTCCCGCATCTATATCTAATAATTTTGCCAGTGCACTTGCCTTGGCAAGGGTTTCCAGCCATTCGGCCTCGGGTTTGGAATCGGCTACAATGCCGCCTCCCACCTGAAATTCAAAGCATGAGCCTTGCAAAATAAGCGTGCGGATGACAACCGATAAATCACACGTGCCGTTGGCGCCAAACCAGCCAAGTGCGCCGCTATACACGCCTCTATCCATGCCCTCATACTGCGCGCAGGCCTGCATGGCGGCAATTTTGGGCGCGCCCGTCATCGAGCCTGGCGGGAAGGTGGCGCGCAGCACATCCACCATCGTGACATCTTCGCGTTTTTGGCCTGCAATTTTAGAAATCAAATGATGCACATTGGCAAAGCTGTGGAGCGTGGCAATTTCTTCTGTTTGTACGCTGCCTGCCTTGCATATCCGCGCTAAATCATGTCGAATCAGATCTACAATCATCAGATTTTCTGCATTGTCTTTGACACTTTGCTTGAGGTTCTCCAGTTGGCGTTGGTCGGTTTCTTCGGTTTTACCGCGCGGCGCAGAGCCTTTGATGGGTTCGCTGATGATTTGGCCTTGCGCATTCACACTCAAGAAACGCTCGGGCGAAGAGGAAAGAATAGAGAATTCCGGCGTCACAATCAGCGCTGAAAATGGCGCAGGGCTGAGTTCGCACAAGGCGGCAAAGACCGAGAGTGGCTGTGGTGGTGTGGCCAGTTCACCAAAAAATTTGCGGGTGAGGTTGGCTTGGTAATAGCGCCCTGCATGAATATCCTCAATGATGGCTTGCACCTTGGAAAGATATTCAGATTTATGCATATTCGATTGCGCGTTTTTTGCTTCCAGCATCTGTGGCGTTGGGGCGTTTGCCGCTGCTGGCCAATGGCGCAGCACATCATCTGCTTGCTGGCTGTGCAGCTCTACACTTTGATTGGCGTGGTCAAACACCATCACATGGGCAAATTGCGCAAGCCACACGTTAGGCAGAGCCAGCGGGCTTGGAGCAGTGAGCGCGAGAGTTTCAAATGCATGTTTAAGCTCGTATCCCACATAGCCAAACCATGCACCATCCCACGGTGTTTCAGCGCTTGGTTTCAGCGTTTCTGCCAAGGTTTCCAAAGATGGAGTGTTTTGGATGTGTGGCGCACCAAAGGCAAGGATGCTGCGGGTGGCATAGGTTTCATCTGTGCGTGAGGAATGCAATAACACATAACTGGACTCATTGGTGCAGTAATGGTTGGCGGCGGCCAGCGGTTCTAGCCAATGAGGCAAGATTACCATAATCCTGCTTGCCCCTCGAGATTGCGCAGAATGGCTTGCTGATATGTGGCTTTAAGTGCTTCAAAAGCGGTGGGTACTGGCCATTCCCAACTATTGGGTTGCAGGTTGTCGCAAGGTCGTAGCCCCATGCTCGCATTGCAGACAAATACGCCATCTGCTTGTTTTAATGCATCCAGCGGTGCGCGCACTTCTTGCGCCTCGGTCAGATTCAAAAGCACGGCGCGGGTCACACCTGCCAGCGGCCCACATTCAAGCGCGGGAGTATAAAGCGTGCCATCTTTCCACCAGAAAAGATTGCCGCTACTGGCTTCCGCAAGCTCGCCTTGGGCATTAAGCAAAATCGCTTCGTCACAGCCTTGGCTTTCCGCTTCCATGCGCGCAAGCGTGGAGTTCAAGCCTTGCGCAAGTTTGAGTTGCACGGGCAGTGCGCGGGGAGAGATTTTTTCATAGCGGCTAAGCCACAGATGCAATGCATGCGGTGGCGCGGTAGGCGCGCTCATCGCTTCAATCAGCAAGGTGGGGGCGCCGGTTTCATGAGGCAGATACCCGCGCGAACCCACGCCGCGAGAAATCGCGATGCGCAGAATACCTTCGCTTACCTCATTGGCGCGTAGCAGGGCTTTCGAGGCTTCAGCAAGATCGTGCGCAGGGGAAGGGATATTGAGTGCCCGCAAGCCTTCCTGTAGACGCGCCATGTGTAATTGCCAAAACAGTGGTACACCTTGATGCACGCGGATGGTTTCAAACACGCCATCGCCAAAACGGAAGCCACGATCCTGTACGGGCAGGGCGGCTTTTTCCATTTCAACCAGTTGATGATGTAAGAAACAGTAGCGTGATGTCATGGCTTGTCGTATTAGCTGAGTTCGATGCAAACGACTACGAAAAATATTGGTACGCCTGTCGCGATTGGTCTGGGGAGTAACTGGGGCCATCGGCTGGAGTTTTTGCAAGCAGCAGTGCGGGCACTGGGGCAGGATATTTTATTGTCTAACATGCGGATATCTCGTGTGATGGAAACGCCGGCGCTACTGAAAGAAGGCGCGCCAGAGCTTTGGAATAAACCATTTTTGAATGCGGTGCTCACGGGTTATACGCCACTGAGTGCAGAAGGCATGTTGGGAGCACTTAAGCGCATTGAAAAAATGCTTGGACGAGAAGACCGTGGGGTGTGGGCCCCGCGAGAAATCGACCTTGATCTATTGTTGTATGGCCAGCAAGTGATTAAGGCGGAAAACCTTATTGTTCCTCATGCACAGATGTTAAGCCGAGATTTTGTGATGCAGCCTCTGGCGCAGATTGCTCCTGATTGGGTGGTGCCAGAAACAAACAAAACAGTGATACAACTGGCCCAAATTTTTGCGAGTCCGCCAAACTGGATAGAGCCGCGATTAGCATTGCCCGTGCAGCCAACACAATGGGTCGGGATTTTGAATATCACCCCTGATTCGTTCTCAATGGATGGGTTGGCAAATGCCAGAGTAGAACAAGTTTTGCAAGCAGCGCAGCGCTTAATAGATGAAGGGGCGAGAGTATTGGATGTCGGCGCAGAATCCACGCGACCGCACGCCACGCCGCTTTCTGCTGAGCAAGAGTGGACAAGGCTTTCTCCGGTATGGAAGGAGTTGCGAGCGCTCACGCAGCACTACAAGGTGCTTCTAAGTGTGGATACACGTCATGCCAGCACTGCTGCAAAATGCTTAGAGCTTGGTGTGGATTGGGTGAATGATGTGAGTGGCGCGCAAAATCCAGAGATGCTTGGTGTATTGCAGCAAAGTGACTGTATGGTGGTAGTGATGCATTCGCTAACTGTGCCAGCCAGCCACGCTGAAATCTGGGCGGATAATGTGGATGTGGTGTCGTCTATGCGCGCTTGGATGTTAGAAACGGTGGGGCGGCTTGGCCGCTTGGGAATTGCTTCTGAAAGGCTGATTCTTGACCCCGGTATTGGCTTTGGCAAAACTGCCTCTCAATGTGAAGTGCTTCTAAAGTTTGTGAATGAATGGCGTTTACCGCATGTGCCCTTGCTTATAGGGCATTCGCGCAAGTCGTTTTTAGGGTTGCCTAAAGATGCTCCCAATGAGCTGCGCGACGCCGCCACGCTTGAATGGTCAGAGCAGTTGGCGTTGCAAAGGGTGGAATATCTACGAGTGCATGACGTGGCAGGTCATGTGCAAATGTTTGGGGCGTTGCGCCAGAAGGCGAAGTGATGCTAGATAGGAACCCGTTAGTCAGTAAGGCGCTTGAGCGTTTAATTCCCGCGCAATTACCCGCGATTATGCCAGGTTTGGAGCGCACCGAGGCATTGCTGGCTGAGTTGGGCAATCCACATTTGAAGTTGCCGCCTGTGGTGCATGTGGCGGGCACCAACGGCAAAGGTTCAGTGCTTGCGTATGTGCGGGCAGGGCTGGAAGCGGCGGGTTTGCGCGTGCATCATTATTCTTCGCCGCATTTGGTCAAATTTTCTGAACGCATCGTGCTGGCGGGAAAGCCTGTAGAAGACGCGCTTTTACTCGAAAAAATCGCGGCGTTGCAGCCCATTCTCGCGCGCATTCCCGCCACGTTTTTTGAAGCGACCACGGCGCTGGCATTCCTACTTTTTGCTGAAGTTAAGGCGGATGTGGTGCTGCTGGAAACTGGCCTTGGTGGGCGGCTGGACAGCACCAATGTGGTGCCAAACCCTGTGCTTAACATGATTACGCCAATTGCCTTCGACCATGCAGAGTTTCTTGGTAATACGCTGGCCAGTATTGCCGCAGAGAAAGCAGGAATATTAAAAGCTGGTGCGCATATAGTGATTGCGCCGCAAGTCCCAGAAGCGCAGCAGGCGTTTGATGATACATTAGGAAAACTGAATCTAAATTCAGAGACGTATGCATGGCAAAAAACCGCGCAAGGAATGCGCGTGGAATGCGGTGGTCAAACGTTTGATATGCCAGCGCCAGTATTGGCAGGCGAGCACCAATATGCCAACGCTGCGCAGGCGCTGGCGGGGTTGGTGGTGCTGCAAAAACATTTTTCATCGATTGATAATCAAGCGCTAAAATCTGCCCTTACCAATGCGGTCTGGCCAGCGCGCTTGCAACAGCTCAAGGATCATCGCTTCCTCCAGTATCTACCAACTGGCGCAGAATTATGGCTGGATGGTGGACATAACCCTCATGCTGCGGCTGCGATTGCGGCATGGGCGGCGGATCGAAAGCGCCCGCTGAACCTTGTGCTTGGCATGTTGAACACCAAAGACGCCGCAGGCTTTGTGGCGCCGCTTGC